>JASFHE010000001.1:0-83343 GCA_050123415.1 Desulfobacteraceae bacterium
TTCGATTGCTCTTTGAAGAAGTTGGTGGACCGCATTGGTCAATTTCTCCTCATCAAAATTTTCTGGAAGTATCATATGTTTAAACATGTCTTCTCCTCTTGTTTTTTCATTCTAAGTGGCTACCTTCGTCAGGTCGTGGTCACCAACCACGACGACCGTGGAGAAGTATTCCACGGTTTCGGCTTCATAAATCTTTAATTATTTTAAAATTATCAATTAAATTTAGATAATCCTTCAGATGCTTCGGATTGTTTTTATGGGTATTTTTGACTTGCTTCTCAAAACTCTTCAATGTTCCGTGAAAGCAACCGGTAATTATTTGTATATCATCACCAATCCAGTAAAAGGTTACTTGGTCATTCCTACTGCCAATTGGTTTGCTGACATATCGTTGCGGATTTGATTTAAATAATGTACAACTATAGCAACTATAGCAACTACAGCAACCATAGCAATCATGGCAACCATAGCAATCATGGCAATTATGGCAATTACAGCAACCATAGCAATCATAGCAATCATGGCAATCATAGCAATTATGGCAACCATGGCAATCATGGCAACCATGGCAATTACAGCAACCATAGCAATCATGGCAATTATGGCAATTATGGCAATCATGGCAATCAGCTAACGAGTTTGAATATATTATTGCCATTGCCTCTGTAGTAGTTTTTGCATTCCAGGAATTGTTACTGTCATCAATCCATCTTTCGTTTAATTTCTTCATTTCATTCTCCTTTAATATGTGTTATTGGCTATCATCATCAGGAGTAAGGCACCACCCTTACTCGACCGGGAATTACTTCCCGGTTTCGACTTCATTGCAATTTGCTCAAGTTGACCGTGATTACCTTTTCTTCTTTAGGGGAGTACCATTGTGAATTACCTGACACCCATTGGGTTGAATAGCAATAATGGCCACGGTTTGTATCCACAAGATGTTTTGCTGCCCGATTAATATTTTCTTCGTATTCATCCCTCGGATTCGAATATCTTTCGAGCATTTTGGTTGCCGTTTTCATTATTTTTCTCCTTCCAGAACTCGTTTCCAGTTTTTGTAGAAATCCATTGCCGCGTCAGCATTCTTGAATTGGAGATAGATAGCATTTTTAATGGTTGGTACTCTATCCCACCTATCCAATTCTTTGTATTTCTTTTTTATACTTTTGAATGTTTCTACGGCTACACTGAAACCAACTTCTGAATCGAAATAAACTAAAAGTATTTTTGTTTTCTTCATGTAAAAATCAACATACTTTGCTTTCATTTCGTTCTCCTTTTTAATTGTATTGTTCTGGCTACCATCGTCAGGTCGTGGTCACCAACCACGACGACCGTGGAGTAATACTCCACGGTTTCGGCTTATTCGCAGTATGGAAGTGGATCTGCTTCGTAAGTAATCGTTCCGCATTTTTTACAATATTCGATTGGTTCACCGGCAAATCCGTTTGATTCTCTTAATTTATGAGAACCACAATTTGGACATTTTACTCCGGCCGCTTTCAACCGTTTATCAATGATATACTCTCGATGCATATCCATAAACAGTTTAATTGGGTTATGTCCAAAACGAATATTGATTTTCCATATGTAGATATGGAGACTAGTATAAGGATCTTTCCAACTGCCGGAGAATCCGATCCGAAACAATTTAAGATCTTGCCAAGAATGGGCGTTTCCATATCTCCACACCTCAACAAGAGTTCTGCCGTTATGTTGAAGTAACTTTGCCATTTGGATATGAGGAATTCTCCATTTTATCCACAGGTAAATTCTTTTTACTTTTTCTTTCATGTCTTTTCTCCTTTTTAATGTTATTGGCTATCATCGTCAGTACCATGGCACCACCCACAGTAGACGGGCCCCCCGCAGGCCCGTTTCGAATTATTTTAAAACAATATCTCCCGAAGTGATTATATAATAAGCTTTGCTTTCGACTAATTTTTTAGCTGTTCTAAGATCAATCAGTCCAATGTCCCGACCACGTTTATCAAGTATATTAATATTATCGCCGAGTAAATTATCTGGATTCATCATTGCTTGATTCATGATTTTACCTCTCTTTAAGAAAGTTTTTTTAAACAAATCCCTCAAGTTCAGCCACGAACTCTTCCGGAGTCATCCCACACTCAAAACTTTCATGGGCGTTCATGGGTTGGATGCTATCGTTATAGGGGTCGATGTTGGCACCAATAAGTTGCTGAACCCTTTTCCACCATTTTCCAAAGTCTCTATAATACAACTCCGCATCATTGAAAATCTGTTTAAATAATTTCATTGTTTTTCTCCTTAAATATGTATTGTGTTATTTTGGCTACCATCGTCAGACGGCTGGCACCACCCAGCCGTGACCGCTCCGAAGAGCGGTTTCGGTTTACTTTATTCTCCATACTTTTTCCGCTTGTCTGAAACCGACATATTCGCCGTCTTTGTTTAAGCCGCGGTTTGCTATTTCTTTTTTGATCATTTTCATAGCATCAACCTCACCATTGGCGAATTTAAGAAGTAATTCGGTATCCATCGTCTGAAAAGCAAATTCTGGATTCTTTTTGTCTTTCATTGTTTATCTCCTTTTAAATGTTTAGCTACCATCGTCAGTTGACAGGCACCACCCTGTCAAGACCGAGGAGACGATAAATTGTCAACTCGGTTTCGGTAATAACACTGTAAGGAGGAGAACATTTATGCAACACACTGAGGATTTACTTGGTTGATTCAATCCCGTGCTTCCAGTCAATGCATCTGGATTTTACTTAATTCAGCGCCCGATGGCCAAGTCTTTAGTATGTCTGGCAGTCGTTTGCTTATTCAAACCCGCGGCGGATGCTGTGTGCGCCGAAGCGACTTATTAATTTGTTGATTGGTTTTTCGCGTGGTGGCTAACTTTTTACACTGATTCGAATCAATTCCGAGGTTCTCTTTGAAGACTCGCTCCCGAAATCGTTGGAGGTCATTGCCTTCGCGGTGTCGTTTGAGATGTTTTTTATGGGGTTTACTCACTGGGTCCGTTTCCCGCTGACCCTCTCAAACTCGCTCTTGCTAATTCCGTGCGCTTTGTTTCGTGTTTCGCGCTATGTCAAAGAACACTTTAAATAAATGCAATTTTTGTGCAGGATCCACGGAAATACCGAAAAAATAACCGTTATTTTCCTTAATGGTTCCAGTGGTTTAACCGTGTTTGTGATTCGTATACCGAGGATATGGCTCAGGATATCAAAAAACTGACAAAAAACGTCAAAAAACTGACAAAAATCGTCATAGCCAACCACCAGTAAACATTATAAATATTTATATTAAAAAATGCAATATGTCAAAAAATGTCATATATGGGTATTATATCATGCTTTATATGGAACCCGGATAACCTGATATTTGGATATGACATAAGTATCTGATACTATGAACAATGTCCGAGGACGGAATAGGGTAACAGATTACATAACCTCCGTATACGGAATTGTACAGTCAACACAAGGGTACGGACCTCTGCAATGTCTTGTGCCGTAAGTATCCATGGTTTCTGGTAGTTGTGGATACAGAGCCAGTAAGCATTTGCTAAACAAGTGACCCTAAACTTTCAACCTTACGGCCAGCCATAGCCTGCCATCTGCCATGGTTAGTGGTATGTCCGACTAAATACTATCAAGAGAAAAACAACTTGACACGCTCAAATTAACATACTTATAAGTACACCTGATTATATACGAGGAGTAAATACTTCAAATTACGGAATCATGGATAAGCTGCCAAAGAGAAGAAAACGCAAACCCAACCCGATGGATAAGTTTAATCGATCCACACGGGTCATTATATATAAGGCATTAAAAGCACGATTACCTATCCACCGTGCATGTAGTTTGGCAAATGTGAACCGATCCACGTATCGTGATTGGATGAAGAAAGGAGAGAATCCTCGTCGCTACCCAAAACATGCCATGTTCCGTAAGACCATTACCATGATTGAATCAAAGAAAGAACAAGAGGCGTTAAGGGTGATAGAACTTGCCCAGTACGGTGGGCAAGAGATTGTGGAAACCAAGATACATATCGGCGGTAAGTATGGAAGAGAAATTACCAGAATACGAAAACAACTTAAACCACATTGGGGTGCAGCAGCATGGTGGTTGGAAAAGACCAAACCAAACGATTACGGCGGTGACCAAATTGGTGAGACTAACCAGACACCTGAGGAACTGGCAAGAGAAATTCGCGAGGCGATGCAGGCAATGGATGAATCAGTTCCGGAAGAAGATTGTTGCCTGGAAGAAATACAATCTTGTGGATAGGAGATACGGCATGGAAACAAAAATATTTAAAATCACCTATGACCCGACCGAAGGTACATTAAATGAAGAAAATATCCTTTTAATGGGTGAGTATTTTGGCAATTTACAGATTGAAGATATTACCGATCAGGTAATAACCAACATTGCCGACACCGATAAGAGGCATAGATGGTTAAAATTCCATGCCCGATCAAGGGAAATAACAAATGAATAATGTAATCGATCTGACCACTCGCACCGAAGTAAAATGGACGCTTTCCAACGGGTGGAATATTTACATTTGGAACAGGATGCTCCAAGACCAGGTTAATGCCGAAGAAGAAAATAAACTTTTATCTACCGCCAAAAAACCGCTGTTGGATCCTGCCGATATCGGGATGGAGATTGATCCTGATAACCTAAACAACTTTCCCGAGGAGTTGTTTGATTCAACACCTTTAGGGGATAACTATTTTTATGACAATTATATCCAGCGCTTGAATCAACGAGAAGAATCAACCTTTACCTGGCCGACACCAAAAGAAGTAAGGGTTTCCGACCGAGACTTCCCAGCAGACTATAGCGCCAATATTACTATGGCGGATATTCCCAGCTTGGTTGGTGATGGGAAAAAGATTGGGTGTCCTCAACACAACTCCAAAGAATCAAGCCAGCAGGAAAATTCCTGCCGGATTCAAGACACCACCGGAAGAGAGGAGTAATTAATGCCAGCCAAAGTGATTATTAATGATTCGCGCCTAACCAAACGATGGGAAAAACTTGGCTACCATCAGGAGCAGAGTAATTGCTACCGATCACCGGCGCGTTTTAATATTAATCACTCTGGGCGGCGGTCAGGAAAAACAGAACTCCAAGGCAAAAGAAAGGTAGTAAGAAAAGCACTTAGAGGCGCCACAATATTCCCCGACTGGAGATGTTTTATTGGTGCGCCTGTACGGCACCAAGCAAAGAAGATTTATTGGTCGGATATTAAACAACTGGTGCCAAAGAAATTCATGGCCGGCCCACCGAACGAATCGGAGTTAATTGTTCGGCTTATCAACGGAAGTGAGATACACGTGGTTGGTATGGACCGTCCCGAACGTGTTGAGGGTCAACCCTGGGACCACGGTATACTCGATGAATACGGAAATATGAAGCCACAGACCTGGGAAGAGCATGTCCGCCCAGCCTTATCAGATAGAAAAGGATCATGCGATTTCATTGGTGTGCCAGAGGGTAGAAATCATTATTACGACCTGGTACAATTGGCCAAGGAAGATAAGACTGGATCATGGAGAGTCTGGCACTGGCCATCATGGGAGATACTCGATGCCGAAGAAATTGAAGCCGCCCAGCGAGACATGGACCCGCTTATCTATGAACAGGAATATGGTGGAGAATTTGTTAATTTCACTGGAATGGCCTACTATGTTTTTGATGAAACTCGGCACGTCGGAAAGTACCGACGTTTTTATGATCCCAAGCGGCCATTGGTTTTCTGCTTCGATTTCAATGTATCACCTGGCGTGGCAGTAATCTGCCAGGAGATGGGTAGCGATGTTTTTGATTTACCTATCGGGATGACGATTACTGCTATTATCGGAGAAGTATACATCCCACGCCAAAGCAATACCATCCGTGTGTGCAAGAAATTAATTGAAGACTGGGGCCAAGATGGAGAAGACCATCAAGGATTAATCATTTGTTACGGTGATTCAACTGGTGGCGCTGAAGGAACAGCGAAGATATCCGGTAATGATTGGGACCTGATTAAACAACAATTATATCCGTATTTCGGTGACCGTCTTTACTTCAAGGTGCCGACCAAGAACCCGAAAGAACGCCAGCGGGTTAATGCTGTTAATAGCCGGTTGATGACATACTCTGGCGATGTTCGAATGGTAATGGACGGCAAGCATTGCAAGAAGACGATTAAGGATTTTGAGGGTGTACGAGTTATTGAAGGCACGGCGGGAGAGATTGACAAGAAGTCCGACCCGCTGCTCACCCATTTAACCGATGCCGTCGGCTACTATGTCCATAAGGAATTCCCGGTGCAGAAATACTACACCGCCGACGATATTCGCGATATGATGGCGCGCAGAAACAAAGAGCGCATTGATACGGCTTTGAGGAGAGCCGCTTAACCCAAACAAAGGAGATACGGCAATGAAGAAAACAAAAACATTTCAGGAAACTTGTATTTTAATTAATTCTCTTTTTACTAATGACATCAATATCATTGCAAGAGAATTAGAGAATATCCTTCTCGGTGAAACAGTGACTACAGACATGAATCCTGAAAAACTTATTGATGGTACGGCAGAATTTAGTCACTGCTTCCATGAGGAGGATATACTTCGGGTGTATCGGAAGATTAAAGCGATCCAAAGGAATTGTGAAAAGTTAGAGCGGGACCTTGAGGAAGAAGATATTCCGGTGATGGAAGAATTCATGGACGCGGATCATATAGCAAAGCCCGATACGGTGAAAATTGTGGCTATTAAGCAACCCGACGGAAGTACTTTTATTACCGACAACGTCCAAGCAGAGATGACTTGCAAGTGTGGCAAGTCAAAGTTGTGGATGCACGCCGGGCAGATATCCACACCATGCCCGTATTGTAGGAGACAATATCTTGCTGTACATCATCTTAAAACAGGACAATTTAAGTTTATCCATTGTAATGCGTGGTGGAGAACTCTTTGGTATAAGATGATCGGAAGGAGCCAGGCATGAAATGGTGTAAGAAGACAAACCGGATGAAGTATAATTGGTGGGAGCGCCTTGTAGCCAATGTCCGCGTTTATCTATCCGGCCATTTTGAATTCGGGCTGGTTAGGAAAGAAGATACCTTCGGACATAACTATAAAGGCAATTATAAACACTTTGGTCATAAGGAGATGGTTAAGGAGTATTTATCCAAGGGTTCTTGGCATCGGAAGTGGAGGGTAGCATGAAGAAAATCAAAATCAATTGGACCTGTTCTGATTACTGTCACCACTCTCACCGATTTAAATGGATAGCGTATTTGTGTGGGCGCGTTCAATTATTCAAACACTTGTGGAATGCGGAAGCAAAGTATAGTACCGCTCCATTGAGGAGATGATTATTGAGTAAAGAAAACAAAGAAAGTCTGTTGGTGACTTCGCCTATTCGTCCTATAGAGCAGATTTCAACGGTTTGCGTCGGTAAACCAAACGCCGTATCTCCTCACCCGACGCACTCAAGCCCGGTCGGCTCCTCTGGTAGGGAGCTGCCGCCCGAAGGAGACGGCCGACCGGGTATTCCTCTCCCTCTATGCGCCGACCGGTCCGGGTATGGCCCGGACTGTGTCGGCTGCATAAAGGAGCAGGAATGCGAGGAGATAGAACGTAGTATTTATGAGAAATTTATGGCAGATATGACTGAAACAAATGGAGGAGATCTAATGGCAGATAAAGTACAAATATGGAATCCGAAAGGTATGTGCTGGACCCTGATAGATCGAGAATTGGGACAGATTGTTGACCATTCACCGGGCAAGTTTCTGGACGTGCCGATTTTTACTCATAAATCTGTTATGGAGTCATGCAATGGAAATCTCCCTCTTCCGCAATTTCCGCCCGAGGTAGTAATTGAGGAATGTTCATTTGAACAGAGTGGATATACAACCAGAGGGAATCATTGGAATGTTCCGACATTGTTAAAAGCGGCAAATGACCAACATTGCCTCGTATTTGATCTTCCGTTGTCCGCAATCGATTTGAGTGCATGTCCGTGGAAAGATACCCAAAGTGTGGAAGACATTATTTATCATGCCAACCGTGCTTACAAATCGGACTTGAAATATCCGATTATACTTGATTGGCACGGTTATATTTGTGATGGATGGCACCGGGTAGTCAAAGCGGTAATACTTCAGCATAAAACAATCCGAGCATATAGGCTTAAAAAATATGTTGAACCTGATTTTATCAAGGAGGGGGAGAATGCCGGTAATTAGTGAACGCGATGAATGGAGGGCCCAGGAAGATGCATACACCTTGGCTGAAGCAAAGAAGATTCAGAAAGACCAGGTTCGTCTCACTCGGGCGCAACAGGCAGCAAAGAAATTGGCAGACGAAAGGGCGGAGGATGCTCAATCAATGCGACAAGTCGCCGGAAGAAAAGAAAACAATTCCACACCGGCGAAGGGCAATGCAAAGATGGTTCGTGATTCAAAACCGCAGGCGCAAACAGGTCGTCCTCGGCAGGGCCAGGGAGCAAGCCAATTTAACGTTTTCAAAAAGATTGGATAAATTGCTTGAGTGGCTGAAGACACCAGAAGCCGCAGAAGCATTAAGGAAAGCAAGTCGGCGATCGGAATTAGGAGAATCGGTATGAAGTATAAAATATTCTGGCTGGATAATAAAGGAGAGAAAAAAGAAAAGCAGGTCAAAAAGGATCGCCAGGAAGAAGCATTATTGGAGGCGTTTTTCGGATATTTAAAGGATAATTCGGAATCAGCACCTTTTGGAATAGTCGAAGAAATTGAGGACTAAAGGAGAAACAAATGCCTGAAGAAAAGAAACCGACCGGCAGCGGCGGAATGAAGAAACAACTTACCGTTGGTGATCTTATTGCAACTCATGAGTTGTACGACCAAAACGAAAGTGAATGGACATTCTTAACTGCCGTATATGAAGGGATTCGGGAAATTATTCGCCATGACCTCATTGAACGCCACGAACGCGAACCAATAATCGCATACCAGCGGCGAATTAAAGAATTATTCAGTTTCGGTTATTCCAAGTCTGTAGTGGAGATATTCCATTTCTTTTTGTTTAAGAAAGAGCCAACTCATAAACTCGGCAAATTATTAGAAGATAAACGCTGGAAACTCTTCCAGGAGGATGCTAACTTATATGGTATGGATTATAATGCTACCATCATGGAGATTGCACTCTGGGCAGCAATACAAGGTCATATGGGTATTCTGGTAGACAAAGCGAATGCAGGATTCCAAACAGTTGAACAACAAGTCAACGCCAAGGTCTATCCGTATCTTGCTAAGTATCACCCAAAGGCGATACTTGACTGGCAATGGGAACGTGATGAATACAATCGTCCGTACCTCTCCTATCTCAAATTGGAAGATGATGATGGGCAATATCGTATTTGGGAGCCTGATCACTGGGAAATATGGGAGTTGCCAGAAGATAAAGATGGTAACCCAGATAAAAGTAGTGAAGGCGCCGATGCAGTATTTATTGATGCCGGCCCGAATCCAATTGGAATAATTCCTTTTATCTGGTTCTATAACCAACGGTCGAAAAAAGCTAACATTGGCAACTCCGATATCCATGAAGTGACACGCATTGATCTTTCCATTATTCGAAGTATGTCTCAGATAGAGGAGACGATTTATTTTGCTGCATTCCCAATGATGCGAAAACCAATGCGTGATGCTAAACCAACGGAAATAAATTCTCCACAGCAGGACGATGAAGTTAGTGTTCAAACTGTGCTTGAATTCGATCCTGAACATCCTGAAAGTAAACCGGATTGGCTTGATTCCGCAGTTGCCGAGCCTGTTCAAGCAACACTTAGTACAGTAAACAAGAAAATTGAAGAAATCTACCGGGCAGCAAATATTGGCGGTATGGCAGCAACCGAACCGAGCAAATATCAGCAATCGGGAGTTGCCAAACGTATTGATTTCCAATTACTTAATTCCAAGATGGTATCGAAAGCGATTAACCTTGAGGACGCGGAGAACAAAATCCTTGAGCTTTGGTGCCGATGGGAGAATTTGTGGGATCATTATAAAAATGAATCAAAGATGGGTCGTGCCAAGACATTTGATATTGAGGAACTTTCCACTACACTTGATGACGCATTAACCGCCAAGACGGTGGTTATCTCCAATCGCTTTAATGAATTACTTCAGAAACAAGTTGCCAGACAGGTACTCCCAACAGCCACTGAACAACAGATGGTGGATATTGATAAAGAGATCGAAGCAAATGTCCAGAGAGAGACACCGACAGGAGAGAATATTCCGGATATCGATAACCCAGACCTTAAGCCCGGCGACCGTGACATTGTTAACAGCGGCACCTCTCCTGAAGAAACACCTACAGCCAGCGACAAGACTGGTCAAGTTCAACAGGGAGGTGAGGAGTAATGCCTGCAGCATTTGATAGATGAGTAGCTAAAGGTGGCCGAGTTCGGACCAAGAAATTAAAAGGACGCAAATATCAACATATTTGCTTTATTGGTGGCAAGAGTTATGTTGGTGAGGTAAAAACCAAGAAAGGGAAGAGGAGAAAATAATAATGGCATCGGGAGAAATGTCATAATGTCGAATCCTCGCCGTATAAGAACCGTAGCCGAAAGGACCGATAAATGGTTATTGGCCCGGCAGCGGAAACATGTCAAGATGGTAGAGAAAAGCGTGGAGAACTTGCAAAACAAGATTATAAACTCCGTGCAAACACTCTCTACCAAGCGAGGACAGCTTGAAGGTGTGCGTGTAAATCTAAAGCAAGCTCAGAAAGTACACAAGGATGTTATACGTCTTTTCGGTGATCAGTTCAGCCGTGACATGCGGCGTATGATTGATGACTTTAGTTCGGTGGAGAGTTTAATTGAATCGAGTTATTCCTATTTAGGTGAGTCAGTAAAATTCACCGGGCTTGACCGTACAACTATGGACATTTTGAAAGATGGTTATTGGAGAGATTACTTGGCGATTGGTGATCAACAAAAAAATAAAGTTATCCAAGAGATATATAACCAAGTGATTGCCGGAGGAGAATTCTCTCAACTTGTTGGTTCGGTCGAGCAAGCACTCCTCGGAAGTAATCTTACCGGTGTGACCGGGCGCCCGCTTGTAGGCTATGCGCGCCTGTATGCCCGGGATATGATAATGAATTTCCATAATGAGGTGAATATAAAAAAGGCAGAAGAAATTAATATTAAACACTTTCTTTATGTGGGAGATATTATTGCCACCACCCGACAGTTTTGCAAGACCCGTGTGGGAAAGTACTACACAAAGAATCAAATTCAATCATGGACTTACCGCTGGGCTGGTAAGAGCGGTCCCGCGTTCACTCATAGAGGCGGATGGAATTGTCGTCATCATTGGCAACCAATAAGACCAGAATGGCTTGAGGGAAAGAAGAAATTAGATGTTGCCGATTGGAATCTTGAGAAAAGAGGGAATGGTTAATGAGACTTGATAATTTGACAGATGGAAGGGTTCATCCTTCGGATGGTGGTGTAAATGATCATCATGCTGCTCCGATTTCTGTTGATTTCATAAATACAACCCAATCCTTGCCACCCGGGACTTCGTATAACCTTGATGTCTCTTTGGGTCGTGATGATTTTCGGTTCGCCCGGGTTATGATAATTGGACCGAATGATTCAGCAGGATTAAATTCTCCTTGGAAAGAGTGTGCCGAATTATTAGTGACCAGGGACTCTACCAAGGCTATGGGACATAGTATTTCGAACGCTGGTCAAAAGAAAGTTTATGCGTCCACTTATTCGAAGCAGAATTCGGATTCATATTTAACTCACAAGATTTTCAATGCTGGGGTCGGTGATTATATTGCCGTGGAAAATGCAGTATTAACCGGCAGTGTTCTTCGGTTAACCTTCCGAAGTTTTTACGGTGGCTCAATGACCCTGAATGTTCGGGGTCAAGCTTTGTTATGGTAGGTGATCATGAAACTTGATGCAAATAGAAAAATTACTGACCATGATTTAATGACTGGTATTGGAGAAGATGATCACCATAACCGGGGAACATCAGTTAAGGTTTTGATCAACTCCCAGTCAATATCTGCTCAATCTGCTTATGAAGTTCGGATCGATCTGGGAGCCAGTGGTTATCGGACATTCCGTGTTTTGTTACGGGGCAGTAGTAATGTTGATATCCAAGGTCACACCGGGGTTTTTGTAATTGCCGGCGGGGCAAGCGAAGATTGCTCCGGAATTGGGATTGAACCCTATGGAGCAGCAGAGTATACAATTTCATATATGGGGGCTTATTCTCGGATTCACGGAGACTCTTATTTATCTCCGATCGGTACCTTCGGTACAAATATAGCATTACGGGATGCCTATATCGATGATAACGAGGCGGTCCTTGAATTTTATAATGCGTCAGTATCTACCCAGGATTTAAAAGTTTACGGGACATTAGTGGTGAAATAATGAGATTAAAAGAGTATAGGGAACATCCAGCAACACATGCAGCTTTGTCTAATGTTGGAATCGATCAACACCATGATCGTCCAGAGAATATTGAGGTTTCTAATACTTCTCTATTGGTTTATCCATTGCCGTCCGGGCCTTATACATGGGATATATCGGTCCCTTTGAATGCTAAGGTTGTTAAGTTTTCTTTTCGAAGCAATCATACGGTCGCCGAGGGAGGTGGTAAAGCCGGAGTTCATGGGATAGCAACAAGAAATCAATTCGAAACAACTGTATTTTCTTTGGGTGGTCATGGCACAACTTCAATTACTTCTTACAATGCGGTTTATTCTAAAGTTGCCTCGGCTACGAATCTATCCCATAAGGTCTTTTCTCAAGCGGATACCGAAAGTGTCTGCCTAACAGATGCTTATCTAACATTAATATCTGGAACCGAAAGAGTTCTCAGAACAATCTGGACAAATTATGGGGGATCAATTGAGACCCTGAATTGCTGGGGAGAGGTTCAGGTTATCGGATGAAAGATAAATTAAAAGTATTGGCAATTTGTCAGGAAGATCCTGAATGGTTACTTGGAGGTATGGGTCGGCATCTACAAGAACTTTATAAAGCTATGGCCAAAAGGGAAGATGTTTCGGTGGATTTATTAGTAGGAGGTCCATCTCATATCTCCTATGAATACAACGGTTTCCAAAAACACCATAGCCACAAATTATTGTGCTACAAACCGAAGGCAGCAAATATGGCAAGTCTCCTTATTACTGATATACAGCTTGCCACAACCCTAATGAAGTTAATTGCTGATGGGAATCGATGGGACCTTATTCATGTTCATGAATGGAACTCAATCCAGGTTGCCCGTATGGCTCGGGAAGCATTGGATATTCCAATGGTGGGTACAATGCATCTTTGTATCACAAAGTTGATGGAAGAAGCTCACCAGGATCCGACGAAATTACGGGAACCGGATATCTATTTAATGCAACAGGAGGGTCATTTGATTGTGGATGTTGATGAATTAATTCTTTGTTCGCAGGCTTATATTGATATGGCCAGAAGAACATTCATGACCGACCGCCCAATCAACCTAATTTACAACGGCATTGATATGAAGAAGTGGAGTAAAGATAACGAGGCAGGGATTGAAGTAAAAAAACATCTTTCAATTTGTACAGATAAACCAATCGCCTTGTATGTCGGTCGTATTGCTGAGATGAAGGGGATTCGTGATCTCCTTAAAGCAATAGAAATATGGGATGACTGTCCCTATATGTTTGTTTTGGCAGGCGAAGTTAACGCAAATAGTGAAGCGGATAGAGAAAATTGGGACGTAACAAGAAAAATCAAAGAACTTGAAGAAATATGTCCTCAAAGAATACGGTGGGTAGGATTTCAAAACGACGATGATCTTAGAGGTCTTTATTCGCTTGCAGAAATAGGAATTATGCCGTCTGTCCATGAACCATTTGGGATAGTTGCACTTGAATTTATGGCAACTGGTGTACCACTTATTTGTACCGAAGTTGGAGGTCTCGGTGAAATAGTAATTGATGAAAATGGTAATGAATATGCGTTTATCATTGATCCTTGTTCTCCAGATCAGATAATAGAAGCTGCTAAACACCTACGTGATAATACTTGCGCGAAAGAGGAGCTGTGTAGAAATGGAATCAAGAGAACAACAAAGTTTACTTGGGAATGTGCAGCAGAACAAACAGTTGCGCTCTACAGAAAAACAATTTCAAAATAAGGAGAAATTGAAAATGTCTTTAAAGCCTTTGGTTCTTGCGACTCCTTACAGCTCGGTATCGCTTGATCACGTAAAAATAGCAAGATATCTTTTGGAAGATAACGATACATCAGGGCAACATTGGGTTGAAATATGGGTTATCCTTGGATATTTGGCAACTCCTGGCGATGAAAGCACATTTATTCAACATGTTCATCCAATTTCTGGAGACGCCGCCTTTGGATATATGAAATTCGAAGATGGATTTCATCCATTAAATCCATCTACAGCTCTTGGAAAATGTGATGATTGCGGAACTTGGTATCAACAAACTTCTGGTGATTGCACGGAGCAAGGATGTAATGGTTCCATAGAACCTTATGATGGATATACAAGAATTATGGATGAAAATCCTCGCGGCCCCGGCGGCGCATTTGAAAAAACATATAATGCAATTCAATATTTTTTAATCAATGAGGCTGTTCCAAACCCCAATACATGGGTAGAAGAACCGATTATAGATGGTATGGAGTGGACATAAAATGGAAACAAGAATTCAAACAGATGAAACCGAAAGAATAGAAGTTTTATTATTGGATGGTTCACTTTCGCCACTTACAAGTCTCTCCAATGCTTTTCTTTCTATTCGTCGTGTAAGTGATGGTTATTGGTATGATTTTAATGATGACACTTTTAAAAATTCCGGCTGGACAACGCGCCAACAAGTTATGACAGAAACAGACTCAACAAATGATCAAGGAGTCTATCATTATGATTTTGATACTTCTGCCATCACTAACGTTTCTGCTAATGATACTTATGAATTAAGGGTTGATTGCGCTTCGGCAACAAATGTCCCTCAAATAGGAGAGATTAAAGTTGGACAGTTTATAGATTATATAAACGGTTCAATTTCTTCAAGAGCTTTAGAAGCAAATGTTGAAGGACATGTAACTACCGCATTAAATACTTATGATCCTCCAACAAGATCCGAAGCTACATCAGACAAGGAAGAAGTACTTGCAGCAATCAATATTGCACAAAGTGATATTACCTTCTTAAAAGATATTGAAGGCGGAAGGTGGAAAATCGAAGGGGTTCAAATGATTTTCTACAAGTCTGATAATTCAACTGAGGTTGCACGGTTTAATTTATTTGATGCTGCCGGAAATCCAACTTCGGCAGTGGAAGTATTTGAAAGAAGAAGAATATAACATGCAGACAATTATTATACGTGGCTTTAGTTTAGAAGGTGGCCACCAGAAGATTATAACCAGGGGTTATGGTTATTTTCTTGATAATATTCAGAAAGAAATATTGCGTTTGGATTCATTGGTAACCCGTGTTACATCTATTGATGGAGGGGTTTGCTTAAATAAAAGTTTCAATTCGGAAATAATTAATAATTTTGTTTTGAAATGTGAAATAAAGAAAATCGAAGAACAAGAATCGATTTTGCAAAAATCAATAACTTCCGATAGTTCAATACAGTTGGAGGATATTTTATGACAACGACAACCGTTTTTGTTAATGATGTTGGAACAATTATCCGTCTCGATACCGGTGTTGATATATCAAACGCCACGGAGACGGTTATTGTAATGAGAAAACCAGATAAAACAACAGTGGAGTTAAGCGCCACTATTTATGATACAACCACTTTACAATATATTACCGTTGATGGGGATATTAGTGCTGCTGGTACCTATAAAGTTCAGGCAAAGGTTGTTACACCTGATTGGAGTGGGCGTGGATCAATAGCTACGTTTAATGTTTTGTCTGGGCTTTCAGACTAAGGAGGAAGTAATTATGTATTACAAACCTAAACATTTTGTTGTAGAAGAGATATTTCCTCCAGGAATTATTGCCGAACATAACTCTATTGGTAAACTTGATCAGATTTGGAGACTTATGGATTGGAGAGTCCTTTGGACACAAGATCAACTCCGAGAGAGATATGGTTCAATGATTTGTAACGATTATTTGTGGGGCGGTAGTAATCAATACCGTGTCTACCGCCCGGCAATTGGTTTGATTGACTGGGATTATTTCAGAAGATTCCGGGAAGTCAAAGCTAAATGGTCTTCTTTTACTTCTCAGCACTGTTTTGGACGTGCAAGTGATAGTAAGTTTAAGAAGGTAACAACGGAAGAAGTGCGCCAGGATATCAAAAGGAATCCGGACCACGAAGCATTTAGGTATATTACTGCTGTTGAGGATAAGGTCTCCTGGCTACATTTCGATACCCGCTCATGGAATCGAACCGAGAGCGGAATACTTTTTTTCTAAGGAGGTGATGTTTGAATTGTCTATTGGTAAGAACTTTAAACGGCTTGAGGAAACTCTGGATAGAGAAGTACTCCGGCCATAACGAGCCTGGATGGGCCAAGGAGTAAAAAACTATGACATGGAAACTAAAGACAGACCCCGAAAACAATGACGCCCCGGTGATTGACGACCAAGGTCGAATTGTTTACATCGATCCCGATGGCAAAGAACTGCCGCTTGATCCGCCGCAGATGTATAACAAGATATCCGAATTGGGTAAAGAAAATCAGACCCATCGAACAAAGCACGAAGAGGTGGTAAAGAAATTCGAAGCCTTCAAGGATATCGAAGACATTGCCAAGTGGAAGGAAGAGGCAGACAAAGCCTTGGAAGCCGTCGCCAACTTCAACGACAAAGACTGGATGAAGGCCGAGAAGGTAGATAGCATGAAGAAGCAGATTACCGATGCCTATGAACAGAAATTGAAAGATAAGGATAAAGGTATTGGTGATTTGAAGACTGAGCACCAACTGGCCATCGAGAAGTTGAATCAGCAAATCAGGCGGCTGCTTGTCTCCAATAAATTCGCCGTATCGAAATACTTCTCCGGCGGCGGGGACAAATCAGTCACCATTCTGCCTTCAAACATTGCCGAAGACCATTTTGGAAAATACTTCCAAGTGGAAGAAGGAAACGACGGCATGCCGACTATCAAGGCACTTTATGCTAATGGCGATCCGGTTTTATCAAAGGTCAATCCTGGAGAGCCCGCGGACTTCGAAGAAGCCATCGGGTTGATCATCGATCAATATCCAGGGAAGGAGTCAATTCTCCGCGGTACTTCCGGTGGTTCCGGAGGCGGCGGAGGCGGTGGCGAAGATGAAACAGGGGATTCTGGCGACCTCGCTAAACTGAAAAAGCAGTACGCCGAAGCCCAAACAGCAGGTAATTCACGGCTTTGTGTTACCCTCAAAAATCGAATCTTCGAATTGGAGAGGAAACTAAAAGCTGCATAACCTCTAAATGGGCGGCTGGTAGTACTGCGGAAAACAAGGAGAATAAACACCATGGCAAATACGAACAATCCAGCAACTATGTGGAACTGTCCGAACTATACCGGTGAACTTTACATGATTGGCGCGAATCAAACGCCTTTCTTGAATATGATCGGTGGGCTCCAGGGCGGTCTCGTTCGGACCGTATCTTCGTTTGAATTCCCGTTGGCTCAACCGTGGGCCCTTGAATCCGCTTCACAACCCGAGGTTACGGAAACTGCTTCTCTTACGGCGCCCGATCCGTGGACTTATGTTCGCGGTCAGGATACAAACACTGTACAGATCTTCCATCGTGCGGTGACCGTATCTTATGCCAAGCAGTCCGTGACGGGAGCAATCGTGGCCGATGCAACCACTGGCCTGGTTGATAAAAACGAAAATCAGCCGGTTCAAAATGAGAAAGACTTCCAAATCACTGCGCATATGCGTCAAATTGCTGTGAATGCGGATTACACCTTTCTCAACGGTGCCTATCAGAAAGCCACAGATTCGGGAACGGCTGCCAAATCCCGTGGTATCATCACCGCCTGTGTGACCAACAGTGTGAACGCGAATTCCGCCGCACTGTCCCGGACCCTGATCAACCAGTTGATCCGGACAATGGCCAACAACGGTGCCGAGTTCATGAACCCGGTTATTTTCTGTAATGCTTTTAACAAACAGAATATTTCGGAAATCTACGGGTATGCCCCGGATTCCCGAAATGTCGGCGGAGTGAATATCAACCAAATTGAGACTGACTTTGCTATCCTTGGGGTTGTGTGGGCGCCGAACGTTCCGGCCTCTACCTTGCTGATTGCCGATTTGGCGGTCTGCAACCCGGTCTTCCTGCCCGTGCCCGATAAGGGAGTTCTGTTCTATGAAGAACTATCCAAGACGGGTGCTGCCGAGAAAGGTCAGATTTATGGCCAAATCGGTCTTGACTATGGTCCGGAAGAGTATCACGGCAAAATCACCAACCTGGCCACCAGCTAAGTCTTCTTGACTTTTTACTTCCTAAAATAGGAGAAAGGAGACAGAGCACATGTCCAGTAAAGACAGGTTAGAAATCAGGAACTGGGTTAAGAATAACCCCGGTGTCCATCCCAAATTGCGCGAGTTCTTTGAGGTGCTTGACCGCGACTTGAAGGCGAACAATGTTTGGAGCACCACAACCACAACCACTTCAACTACGACCACCACAACGTCGTCGACCACAACGTCGTCGAGTACGACCACGACGACCAGTAGTAGCACCACGACGACTACGGAATAGTTGAAGCAACGGTTCTGGGAGGATAACCCAATGGCAAAAACAAAACAAAAAGCCAGCGAACCAAAAGCATGGCGATTTTATCGGTCGAATCTTTCGACTATCGTATGGAACCCGAAATCGGAGCAACCATTGGCCGATTTCACCGCTGGGCACTTTACTACCGATGACCCGAAGGTAGCCCGGACATTAAGAGAACTTGGATATCCTGAGATTCCGCTTGATGCTTCTGAGCCACCTGCAAATGTCATTATTAGTCAACCGACTCAAGCAATTGATGGAGATGTACCAATCGTTAGGTCATTAATGAATCAGGCGATTACTCCAACGCCAAGTCAAGAGAAGGCAGTGGAGAAAAACCTGGCCATGAAGACCCATTCAGTTGGCGGGCCTCCTGCATTGAGATCGGAGGAGCAAACACATTCCAGCGGGATTACAAAGCTACCGCGTAGGCGGAAGAAAAAGACCGCGTAGGAGATAGGCAATGACGTACTGTGTTGACAGTGACCTTGTCAAATATCGCCCGAACATCCTGTCCCTTGGTGTTGCCTCATGGGAAGACCAGCGGGAGGAAGCATATGCGTTGATCAACCGAGTTATTCAGGCTCGGTGGTATCGCAAAGTTGCGCCGGAGATGGGTTATGATCCGAATGTTACCTTGTTCGATCCGACCCAAATACGCACTGGTACGCTAACCAGGCTTGAGTGTTTCAAAACGCTTGAGCTTGCTTACATGCTCATGATGAAAGACTCTCCGGAAGCGGATGGCTTCGAAAGGAATATGAAGACTTTTCGTGACCGATACAATGAGGAATTGGAACTTATACTTGCGGTTGGTATTGATTACGATTGGTCGGATTCGGATTCATTTGATGATGACGAATTATATCTTCGGGCACCGCGGAGACTTGTACGGGGGTAAATCATGGCAAACGCCATAAGCATAGACCTGGTTGGAATTACTCGTATTCAAAGGAAGTTAACACTTCTCCAAAATAGTATTTTCTCCAGGGCTTTGATGACGGAGATTGGCCTCTTTGCCATGACCCGTATTAAGTCAAGAACGGTTGAAGGCAAGGATGTGGATGGTACACCATTCAAGCCTTATTCTCCAAAATACGCAATGTTCCGACAAGAGCATGGTCATCCGACCAATAAAGTCAACCTGACTTTTTCTGGTTCCATGTTATCTTCAATGACGTTTAACCCGGATGCGGATAAAGTAACACTTTACTTCTTAAACACTTATGGATTTGGTGCTGGTAACAAAAGTCATACCAGTAATCCTAAAAAAGCATTCTTTTTGAATGAGGAACGGAGATTCTTTGCATTATCCGGAGAAGACGTTGAAGACATTGTGGATATCGTAGAACGTTATTACAGGAGGTTAATAGCATAATGGCCGCCAATTCAATACGCGAACGCTTAATTCTTGCTGATAAGGCAATCCTTGATGAATTGTCTTTCATCAAGACGGTGGAGAGGAGACTTCCATCATATAAAGACTTGCAAAATTTCGCACTCACGCAACTGCCTGTAGCAGCAATTGTCGGACGTATACCGAAACCGACCAACAAGGTGAGTAGTCGAACAGGTCAGGTGGATCAGATCCTTTCGGAACTTCGTGTGGATATCTATGTTTTTCTCCAAGAAAATGAATCTGCGGACTCGGCAATATCGAGCTACTTGGATGATTTGTGGCCGCAACTTTACGCCGACCCGACACGTGGTAGACTTTGCATGTTTACTACCCTTGAAGCAACGGAGAATACAGAGACGTGGCCGCCATTCGTAGCATTTCAATTAACTTGTGTTCATAACTACCAACATTCAACCGGAGGAATTTAAAAGATGACCGAAGCCCACAGTACCTCATTGTATTCACCAGCAGGGCGAGGTATCCTCTATATTGCGGAGTGGAGTGGAACTACTCCTCCGACGGATCCCGACGATTACACTGAAGTCGGTAACTGTCCGTCGCTTGAAGCGGAGCCTACTATTGAACGCCGCCCGCATTATTCTAGCCGTTCTGGTCTCCGTACCCGCGACCTTAACCCGGTCGTGCAAACGGAGTATAATATCACCTTTGAGTGTGACGAAATGTCCGCCAAGAACCTTGCACGGTTTTTCTTGGGCACTCTAAATGCTTCAACCAAGGTGATCGCTGGTCTTCAGAGCGCGGATAAAGAGTATGCCTTGAAGTTCGTTTCCGACAACCCGATCGGGCCCAACCAGATTTTTTACTACTGGAGAGTAACACTGGGGCCCAACGGACCGCTGCAACTTATCGGCGATGAATACCTGATAATGTCGTTCACGGGAGAGGGCTTGAGCGATAGTGCCAATCATGCTTCCAGCCCGTATTTTGATATTAAATATGTGACGACAACTACCACAACTACCACAACTACCACAACTACCACAGAGTAATTGTGTGGTATAGCAAAGGAAACGCCAATGCCGAGGAAAAGAGAAGTCGTGAAAATCGACGACAAGGAGTATACCATTAAAGAACTAACCGTCGGGGAGATTATCAATATCACCCAAGGGTCGGTGTTTTTTAGTGGTCCGCTGAAAGGTAACGGTGTTGGAGACAAAGATAAGTCCAAAAAAGGAGATGAAGCAAAAGGAAAGAAATCCGAAAACCTGACTGATGAAATCACTGATATTATGTCTGATTTCAAAAGATTAATGAAGACCTGTTGTGATTTCGGTCCGGAAGACTTGGTTAAGTTGACTCCTTCTCAAATTCGCGAAATTTACGATGGTTTCAAAAAAGTGAATTCGGATTTTTTATCTTCGTTAAAAGCACTGGGGGTGGCGGAAGCCCTGGTAAATATCAGGGACGTAGCTCTCAATCGCTTTTCAAAAATGCTTGTCACCTTGTTGAATCAGGACATGTAAATGTCTTCCAATACGGCTTTTCATTTTTTCTCCAAGCGTTGAATGAGCATCAAATTATTTCCAACATTCAACGAAAAAACATGGCTATTGCCATGCGGGTTGCCCGATGGGCGTCTGATAGAGAATGGAAGAAATTCATGAAAAGGAAGTAAAATGACCGAACGACTGGATATAATAGTCCGGATTAGAGATGCCGCCCAAGCTGGAGTGCGGTCGGTTAAAAAGGGTCTTGCAGGAATCGGAAGTACTGCTTCAGCAACAACTGGAGCAATCCGTGGAATGTATGGACAACTTGCAGCCGTCACCGCACTCTTTGCCGGTGGAGCATTTCTTGGCAGCGCCGTCAAAACTTTTACCCAGTTTGATGATGTAATGAGGCAAGCTGGTGCTGTAACAAATGCCACCAAGGGAGAAATGGAGGCGATGACGGAGCAGGCAAAAGAAATGGGTAAGACAACTCGTTTTACTGCTTCCGATGCTGCCAATGGTTTGCGTTTGCTCGGTATGGCGGGGTTTGAAGCCAGTGAATCTACCGCAGCACTTCCTGGAGTACTTAATCTCGCTGCCGCTGGTAGTATTGATCTTGGAACTGCGGCAGATATTGCAACGAATGTCTTGGCTGGCTTTGGTTTAGAAGTGGAGAATTTAGGTCAGGTTAATGATGTTCTGGTTCAAACTTTTACTTCTTCAAACACTACCATCACCGAACTTGGCGAAGCGTTTAAACTTGTTGGCCCAATTGCAAAAGGTGTTGGATCAAATTTTGAAGACTTATTCGCCGCGATTGGAAAGTTAGGTGATGCAGGTCTGAAAGGAACACTTGCCGGTACAGCATTAAGAGGAGCAATCAACGCCCTATTGAATCCAACCAAAGAAGAAGAGAAATTAATGGAAGGATTGCAAAAACGTCTTGGCGGAGTTGCTCTAAAAGTCAAAGATGCCGAAGGAAATTTTATTGGCTTTACTTCGATTATCAAGCAATTGGAGGATGCTGGCTTAAAAGGAGATGAAGCCCTCAAGCTTTTTGGATTGAGGGCTGGGCCAGGTATGGCAGCATTATTAAACCAGGGCTCGGAAGCACTTGCAGAACTTGAACGTAAAATAAATAATGCTGGTGGAGTAAGTGAAGAAATTGCTGATAAGATGGAGTCAGGAATCGGTGGTGCGGCACGTGAGGCGGCCGCAGCATTTGAGGCGGTAAAGATTGCTATCGGAGAAGCATTTTCGGAAGATATTATTAAGGCAATTAGAGGGTTCCGCGATCGGATGCTTGAGGTTATTGATATTATCAAGCAATTAAAAAAAGAAGGAACCCTTAAAGCATATGTTGACGCGGTGTCCGCAACATTAAATTTTCTTGGCAGGAGAATTGAAGAAATTACAACCGGATTTAAGGAACTTACCAAGGTTATAGTTGCGGGAATTGCTGCAATAAATGGAGATTTAGGAATAGCAAAGGAGGCATTAAAAGATATTGGGTCTGATTTCGATAGACTTCTTGTTAAGAGGGGTTTACTTGAATCACAAACCAAGAGAGAGTCAATGGCAATAAAGGAGCAAATTAATGCCATTCAAAATCAAATTGTTATCTCTGAAAAGAAAATAGAGCAGGATAAAGAGGATCTGAACGGTTGGAGGGCCAAAATTGCAGGTTCCAAAGTTTATCAGAAACAACTTGAAAAACACCAAAGGCAGTTACAATCATTATATGATGAGCTTGACAAACTTAATAAGAAGAAAACACAAATTGATGTTAAATTAAATATTGAACAAATAAAAGAGGAAGGGGAGTATATTGATTATTGGGCAAGAAGTGTTGGTAAAAAATTAGAAGAAGAGTCAAAGCCAAGCGGTCCGATTGGAACCGGCGGGAAGAAAGTTGCAGAGACAATTGCGGAGTCAATTGTTCCTGATTCTCCAACAATGGAAGCATTAATGAAAGCCGGTCTCACCAAACTCACTGCTACACTTCAGACAGAAGCAGCAAAGATTGAAGGCCAGTATGACCAGAATTTGATTTCTCTTGATGAATATTTCAATCAAAGGCGAACATTGATTGAGAGGAGAATTCAACAGGAACTCGCTCTCCTTAGAGCCCAGGCGGAATCGGAGACTGATACCGACAAACGTGCCTTAATTAATGCTCAGATATTCGCCAAAGAGCAACAACTCCAAACAGCCTTACTCCAGTTGGAGAATGAACGCTATGAGGAACAAGATCGATTAAAACAAGATCAACTCCGAAAAGAGGATCAACTCAATAACCTCCGGTTAAAAGCAGAGAAGGCATTTCAGGATCAAAAGGCTCGGGTTGCTGGTGGTCCTTCGTTTGGTCTTGAAGCTACATTCTTGGAAGAACAAGCAAAACTCCAGCAGCGTCAGAATGCGGAACTTGCAGCAATCCAAGAATTTTATTCCCAAAAACTCCAATTACTCCGGGAGAATAAAGCTGCCGAAGCTGAAATCGAAGCAGCTTTTCAGGAACAGAAGGCTTCAATTGAAGAACAACACAGGTTACAACAGAAGGAGAAGATTAGATTAACGCAAGACCAGGAACAACGCCTGGCCGAATATAGACTCAACAATATTGCTCAGACAGCGCAAGGAGTCTCCCAAATCTTCACCCAATTGTATCAGTTAACTGGGAAGAAACAGAAAGAATTCTTTTACATTGCCAAAGCGGCAGCAATCGCAGAGGCAACCATAAATGTAGCACAAGGTGTTACTAAAGCTTTAGCGCAGGGTGGCTTCTTTGGAATTATTACGGGTACTCTTGTCGCAGCCGCAGGCGCAATTCAGATTGCTACAATTGCAAATCAGAGCCTTGCTGAGGGTGGCCTTGTTGCTGGTAAATCTCCAACGAAATCTTCGGATGATAAATTGATTAATGCAACATCTGGAGAATTTATGCAGCCGGTTGATGCAGTGAATTATTATGGTCTCGGTGTTATGGAAGCAATGCGCCGAAAATCAATTCCTAAAGGAATCTTTGATGGATTTTCTATGCCTGGGGTTCGATACGGAACGAGCCACTTTGCAGAGGGTGGAGCAGTTAAAGCACAAAACAGTGGTATTGGAGATACCAAGAATGATACGAAAAAAGGACAACAAACAAATATTGTAAACGTACTTGATCCGGCTGTGTTTGAGCAGTGGTCAAGCAGTACTCCCGGCCAGCGCAATATTTTGAATGTATTGTCTCAAAATATCTTCGAAGTCAGGCAGATGGTTTTTGATAACCAAAGTTAAGGAGTAAATTATGCCTTTAAATGGAGCAATTCAGACAGGAACAGTCACCAGTTTCTCCGGTGCAAACGGACTTTTGCAGGCTTTGTTGGATTTTGTGGCTGGAACAAAAGTAACAGGAGCAACAACGACTGGTTCTGGCTCAGGACCATACACGGCAACCTTGACCACTACTGTTGGTTTAGGATCTGTTATCATCAATTATACAGTTGGCGGGATAGATTTCGAGGCACAAGATGATGGTGCGAACGGCTTAAATGATGCAACAGATGGATATATCTCTTCAGGATCGATTGATTATGGAACCGGAGCGTTTACAGTAACTTTTACCACAACACCAGATGCAAATCCAACAATTGATTATGTACACGGAGATGATGGTCAGGACTGGGAAATTAAATATCAACGTAATACGAGAGATAGCGATAAGTTAACACCAGAGGAGCCATTCGGAAGTGATTGTGAGGAGGTTATTCTACACAACCGTGGACTATCTGGTGCTGAGAATGTTCTGATTGGTATCCGTGAATGGAAGTATGTTGCTGGCGCTGCATATGGTTGGGATCTTACTGGCTATCAGGCATACACGGATGGGATGTATTGGGGAAAGACAATCATTGATGATTTGTCTCTTGATTATGATTCATTATGGGATCATTTTGATGATACTCCAATCCTCCCGCTCATTGATGATACAATGTACTACTGGTTTTATAGTAACCGTCAGCGCATAGTTGTTATAGTAAAAGTACAGAGCAATTATGAATGTTGTTACATGGGTTTCGCAAACCGCTTCGGGAATCCAGAAGATTATCCATATCCGCTTGTTATTAAGGGTTGTGGATATGGTAATATCAACAACACAAGTACTTCACAAAGTAACCATTCATATATACCGTATGGACCATCTAATGGAACAGAAATGCTCCATAATGTTCTTCCTAACAATGCTTGGAGTATAAACTGGGGAACAGGATCGACCTACTTTGCAACATGGCTGTTCCCAACGGCGAATTGGGCAGATACAGGACAGATGTACGAGGCTCCGGCTAAGAAGGAAGTAATGATGACTCCTGTTATTGGTATGAATGCGCTAATAAATGCTGGACTTTGGGAACTGGATGGAGTATATCATGTTTCCGGTATCGGTGTCCAATCCGAAGACTACATTCGGGCGCATGATGGAATAAAGTACCGGGCTTTTCAGGATATTGCCAGAATAGAATACGACGATTGGATGGGTGTGGCAGAAATAGAATTTACTACCACAAGCACTTCTACAACCACAACAACTACTACATCAAGTACCACAACAACTACAGTATAGGAGAAGCGAGTCATGCCGTATGTACTTTCAGAATCAATACACTATAATCCGACTGATACAAAAGAAGCTATTGACTACATACGCCAGTTTGCCTTATCCGTTGGGTGGACCGTAGATACATGGGTTACCGGAGAGCCGACGCAATTACAATTGTGGTCTCCTGGTTATGTTGCACAAGAACTTTGCTACCGAATCCAGGTAGTGGATGTTGATGCTCAGGAGCAAACATTATCATTGAAGGGGGTTGTGCCCGGGTATCGTTCAACAAGTTTTTCAGTTACAGACTCAGTATCTACCTGGGGTGGTAACAGTACATCATATTACAACACCTCTCTTACAGCCTCTTTTTTTGATGCGTTATATTTGTATGGTAATAAGCATTTTATTTGCGCTATTTTCCATGTAGATCCGATTGCTGTGATTACTCTTCAGATTGGTTCATGGGATCTTTATCCAAGTTGGTGGTATTATAGCCCTGGTATAAACTTTGTATACAACCCACAGGATAATTGGGGGTCTTCCTCTACATATAAATGGTATAATATGACAAGTAATCCGACTCGTTGGGCACCACCAATGTCCCAGAGATGGTCTATTTCGTTAGGGTCCAATGTGTGGTATGAAGGAGCAAAGAGAGGATCATCAGATTATGCTTGTAACTACAGGCCAGCAGCCGATATTTCTCTTGGTTTAGAAGCAGGAGAATTTAATCGAGCGAAAGGAATCTTAACCTATAATAGTTATACAGCAAAGAGGATGGCTTTTCAATCATCCTTCTTTGTTAGAAACCCATCACTTGGTATTTGGTACCCAGTTGGTGTTAGTCCATTTGCATGGATAAATGGTAGGAACCTGACTATTGGAGAAGTAGTTAAGTTTGGAGCAGATGAATACAGATGCTTCCCAGGGGTATTCAGTACTTATGAACACTGGCAAGCGTATAGGATTGCATAATGGCAAATGATGGAGCTATAAACTCAATAATCAATGGGATTGAACGCACTATTGTTCGGAAGAATTATGAGCAGCAGTATGCTGATAGAACACCTGTGCTTCAAAATCCAATTGTTAATAAGATCTGTGCCGTGTATACAACAATAGGAGAATCTGAGAAGAGAAGACAAACTCCTGTCATAACACCAGCTCAGGACAATCATGCTGGGCTATTTTCTACAGACCCTGGCGGAGGCTTTTTCTTTGAGAGGGTTTGGGTAGAACCCTTGCTTTTTGCTTTACAATTTATTACAGAAGATAACGAATATGAAATCAAGATCTGGAACGCATACCGTTCAAAGAATGTTCAAACCACTTCTGTTATCGTTCTAAATCAGGAAGGTACTAATTTAACATATCCTACACTTCCTGATACAATTAATATTTTTGGTGATACAATTTACACACTTGACGTCTATGGAGATGGACCACCGCTACAGGACACTTCTTATACCCTTACTATTGACGGTGAGGAATATGTAATTGAAATAACTGGCATTCGGATCATTCCATTTGATCTTGATCCGAATTGGGATGAAAATTTGCAATTTACATATGATTTTGCTACAACCATCTGGTCAAATGATAGATTCACGGAACAACGGAGACCTTTGAGCCGAGAAAGTTGGTTTACAATGGTTGCATCTTTTGACGCTTCTGGTGCCCGTAATCGGAAGGTGATGAATCTTCTTGGATATGGAAAAGATAAAGTATTTGGTATTCCAGTCTTTACAGAGAAGATGACGCCAGTGTCAGCGGCGGCTGAATCTTCAACTATAATAGTAAATGAAGATTTTACATACTTCTACAATTTAAAGAGTCGGGCTGGATATATTATCATTGTTGATCATAATGTAGGGCAAGCGGAGATTAAAGTGATATCGAGCCTAACAGGAACAAACCAGATTGACCTAACCCAGCCGATCTCCGCAACATTTGATTTGAAGTATACATATATATATCCATGCATGTTTGTTATCATTAATTCATTTTCAGGCAATAATATTACGGATGATTTTGATAATGTGAAGATAAACTTTAAGGAGTTTAAAAGTGGTTGATAGTCTTCTTGACATCGGTGGTGAACCTGAATTCCCACTATCCATTGATTGGAGTAGCCAGCCTAGTTATAATTTTCAAATCAGCAGGTACCTATTCGAAGGGCGCGGAACAGCATCTAAGATTGAGGAGAAAAACCCGGAGACACCAATTAGCTTTGAAGCAAAGTTTTATGTTGGGGACCGTGAGACTGAATATGCTTTTCTGGACTTTATTCATACAACTGTTGGAAGAACAAACCGCTTTTGGCTTAGATATCCAAAACAGTCGTTTATCCCAACGGAAGGACTTTCAAACGGTTCTATGATTTTAAAGGTTGAACCAAATAATTTTGATCTATTTCACGTTGGACATGAACGGATATATATCCAAACAATTTATGGGGATACAATAACAAGGCATGTTAGTAATGCGACTTATGATGCAACATTTGATGAAATAAGTCTCCAGTTGCTAACTGCAATTGATAGAGATATCTCCTTGGATGAATTCTTAATAATTGGGAGATACTTGCTTGTAAGGTTTGATCACGATGACTTTAACATAAATGTTTTAACTGAGGATAAATTTGACTTCTCATTAAAGTTTATTGAATTAATAAGAGATTATTCGGATCTTGCGGCTAATCCATAGGAGTAGAAAATGGCAGAGTATGAAGAAAATTTAGAAGCTGTACAACAATCTCCAGTACCTGAGTTTTTTCTATTCAATGCGTCAGGAACCGTTGAAAGATATACATCATACTCCTCTTCTCTTACGTTCCTTGGACAGTATTGGGCGGCTGCATCTATAACCCGTGGTGGTATTAAGCAAGATTTAAACTTTGGTGTGACAACACTTAACATTACTACTCCGATCACGCCAAATATTGCAAAGTACATCCCGAATCAGCCGGTTGAACCGGTAGATGTGACAATCTACCGTAGCCATATTGATTACCTTGACCAGTATGATATTTTTTTCAGAGGTAAGGTTAAATATGTTCAGTTGAAAGGGAAACTGGCATCGGCTCAATGTGAGGCAAAGAATAAGTATATGGCAACGAAGATTCCAAATATTATCTACCAGTCAAATTGTAACCATGATATATATGATGATGGATGCGGAGTTGACGAATTTGCATACCGTCGAACTGCGAACGTATCAAATATTGTTGGTAGTAAATTGTATTTCTCCTTCACAGATGGTGGTAGCCCTGTCTCCACCGGATACTTCACAGGTGGAAAAGTTAAATATGGCAATGATCTCCGGTTCATAACCTATGCAACTAATACATATCTTGATCTCCATATTCCGTTTGATAGTAAAGTTGCAATTGGTACAGAAGTTTATATATATCCTGGTTGTGATGGCAATCCTGCCACATGCGTTGGAAGATATAACAATTTGAATAACTTCTTGGGAATGCCATATATTCCTGAGACAAACCCGGTAATCTGGGGGTTTAAATAATGTGGACGCCTTATTTTAATGATGATGCCATCTGGAAGAAGTATAGGGATGAAGTATTGTCCTGGGAAGGTACGCCGTATAAGCATTTGAAAATGGTAAAGGGAAGGGGAGCCGATTGTACAATGTTTATTGGGGCTCAATGGTTGTATATGGGTATCCTTAAGCAGGTGGAGTATGACTACTATCCGAAGGACTGGTACATCCATAAACCAACAGAGTTCGTCATTCAACAATTACACTACCATTGGCAGAATTACTCAGCACCGGGTTTTGACATTTTGAAGATAGACACCCGTTATGAGAAAGACTTCATAAGAGGAGATGTGCTTTGTTTTGCTCTATCTACAACCGGAGTGACGAACCATGCAACAATTTGGTTTGGGTATTTTGATGAGACGAGGCAGCGCCGGCAAATGTATAATTCAATAAATGGTCATGGAGTCTGCAGAATGACATATGGTAGTTTTTGGAGAGATAAACTGACAACTATTTTCAGGGTGATGAGGGACGTATAAGATGGTAACTGGACTAATTATAGCAATTGTCGTTCTTGTTGCTGGTTTGTATATGGCATCTATGAATAGGCCTGATACGGAGCAACAAGATATGTCTCCAAACACCCTGGAGTCATTTAAAGCAACAACAAATCAGGAAGGTGCTGTTGTTCCTCTTGTCTTTGGACAGGCAAGAATATCCGCTAATCTTTTGTGGTATGGAAATCTTGAGACCGAAGAAGTAACAGAAGAGGTTGAAACAGGTGGTAAGGGTGGTGGCGGCGGAAATAAAGAAGATGTTACTGTTGGATATAGATATTACATGGACATATGGGAAGCGCTCTGCATTGGTCCTGGTGTATCAGTACTTGGGACTTTTGTTAATGACAAGTTTGCCGGTGGAGCACTTGGAACCCTTAATCCAGGTGATACAACTTATTATCCGACGGAACCTGGTAGTTATGCGGCGCCTTTAAACCCGGTCGCACATGTTTTCATGAAACGCCAATATCTTGGTGAAAATGTAGCATCAGTGCCAACCTATCATTGGATAGTAAAAAGGCTTAGTGATGCGCCTTTAACACATGCTAACCTATCAAACGGAGTTAATCCAGCCGCAGCTATCTATGATATGTTACGGATGTCTGGTGCCGAACCTTCTGCATTTGTTCTATCTACCTTTCAAGATGCGGCTACTTATTGGTATACCAAAGGATATGGAATTAACATTACTCTCTCCAGGCAGGAGGAGACAAGAAATGGAATTAAAAGGATCTTTACTTATGTTGATGGCAATCTTCGGGTGGATAATCAAGACCGCTTTGAACTAATTGCATGGAAAGATACAGATACATATCAGTATACAATTGATCAAAACGATATCAAGGAATTTAACTTCAGGCGACGGAGTTGGTATGATGTATATACAGACTTCAGGGCAAACTTTATAGATAGTACACGTTCATATACTCAGCGAACAATCAGAGTGCGCAACACAGCCGTTCGGGATATAACTGGACAAGATCGCCAACTAACGGTAGATTTGACAGCATTCATTGACGTAAATACAGCAAGTAAACGCCTTTGGGAGATTATGAAGCAAATGTCTTATCCAGAAGCGGAAGTGTCAATGAAGGTAAGTTGGAAATATATTGGTGTTCGGGTTGGTGATGTTGTTCGTGTAAGCTATAATGATTATGGGATATCAGATCTTGATTTCCGCATTATTGGTATAGATATATCCAAAGCTGATTCCAATGAAATAACATGGACTTGTAAGCAACTTTTAAGCACTCTCTTTGATGCAAATTTTGAATTAGGAGGAGATCCACAATGGGTTGCTCCAAGTTATTCTCCACAGGTTCCATATGCGGCGCAAGTATTTGAATTACCCTACAATGAATTCACCGGACGTTCTCCTGCTTATTTACTACTCTGTGCCAGAAAAGGAGCGGAGACTGGCTTCAAGTGTATGTTATCTATAACCGGAACGGATTATGTAAGTAAAGGAACCTTCGGAACATTCACCCAACATGGTACACTGGATGAGACTTATCCAGCAACAACGTATACAATTGATGATGAAATAGGCGTTCTATATACTCCAGATAGGGAAGATCCGCTATTTGATGATCTTGATAGAGCAGACCTTTTTTCAACAATGCGCTTTGTGATTATAGATGATGAAATTATGGCTTTCCAGAATGTTGATTATGAGGGTGGTGCTGGAGCTATAAGACTGACTGGAATTATTCGTGGAATCCTGAATACTACTATTGCCCAGCATAACTCCGGCGCTCATATCTGGATCACTGCTCTTCGGAATAATATCTTGAAAAACGTTACATCAACAAATTTTTATATTAAGATGTTGCCATATTTTGGAACAGAAGTGGTTGACGCCTCTTCGGTTAGTCCAATATCTGTAACCTATGAAGAGAAGGCTGTGACACCTTGGACTCCATGGAATGGTGTTGCAACTCGCTCTGGCTCAGATATCTCCGTTGTCTTGAATAATACTACACAAGAGATCCTTGGAGCTGGAATGAGGGCCGCTGAGAATCAAACGCTTGAGGAGGTTCATCAGATAGAAGGCTTCATTCAATATGGTATTAACTCCCAGGCAGCACAATACGAATCGGTAACAGCGGAGTTTTCTTATGTCCAGGCTGGTTCACATTATCTTTATATGCGGCAATACCTTGAAGGAAGATATACCAACTGGGTAAGTATCTATGTTGGTGCGGCAGATGGTGATTACTATGTAGCTGCGAATCAGCTTACAAATACAGGTTTGGAGAAGGTTCAATGGGGGTCCCAGGGATTTATCGAAGTAATAAACAGAAATCTTTCAAGACTTAATGATGAATTACTTCTCGTATCGGGACTCCTTGATGTAGACCTTTCTGGCCTTGCAGATACAAATGCGTTGACGTGGAATGAATCAGCGCAAAAGTTTGAACCACTTGATTTTGAGGTTGCATTTTCAACTACCACGACAACAACCACCACCACAACCACTACAACCACAACCAGCTCAAGTTCCACAACCACAACAACCACATCAAGTACCACAACAACTACAGTATAGGAGATAACCTAATATTATATGCGAAAGTGTAGGTAAACAAAATGACAGTACTATCTCCAAGCGGACTTGAAACATTTGACTACGGGACACCCGGATGGAACCACATTTACAATCGTAATATGGATCTTCTTGAGAATCAGCTATTGAAACTGGCTGCTTTGCAGGATGTAGATGTAACAGGCTTAACCGATGAAGATGTTTTAATCTGGAGTACTTCTGCAAATAAATGGATTAGGACGGAGAGGTATTAATATGTCTATAAACTTGAACCCATCAGGACTTGACCAGAGTGAGGTTGGTGATAGTAATTGGGTAAATACGCAGAATTCGAATATTACTTATCTCAACAGCACCTTGCTTAAATTAAATTCACTCGGAGATGTTAATGTTTCGTCTCAACAGGATTTTGATGGATTGCAATGGGGTGAAGGTGCTGGTGAATGGGTGAATGTACCAACTATATAAGGATAAATGAACCTATGTCTGGATCAATTGACAAGGGTGTAGCGGATGTCGCCACTGGGATAGCTAAATTGATTGGAGATCCTGTGTTGATTGTACTTACAATCGTTATTATTTCTCTTATCATCTTGCTATTCCTTATGACGAAATCTATGGAAAGGAAGGATAAAGCTCATAAACAATCAATAAAAGAACTTACACATGAATTGCATGAGAATAGTCAAACTCTCATGCGGCTTGCTACTTTAATCGAGGTACTTGTCCATGGAAGAAAACAAACTAGTTAATCAGGAAGGCAGCACTATGAATATTTTTAAAATGTTAGCAAATACAATACTCTATAAAGGATCTAAAGTTGCTGATTCAATGGTGATAGAGGCCAAGAGTAGAGCCAAAGAAGCCAGAGATGTTACACAACAGAAGATTGAAAATGTTTACGCACAACTGAATAGTTGTGTTGAGCGCGGAGATAGATGGTTTCTTGTACCGAATACTCCAATTGATGAATGTGGTAGAGAAGATAAATAATTTTACCCCCGCATAAATAATATTTCAAAAGAATAGGAGGTGAAAAAAAAGTAAAATTGGTGGCAGAAAACAATTACTTTGAAAAGGAGAAAAATAATGCTTCAACAATTTACCATGTTTGTGGTTAACGCCTTGCTGTCCGTTTTGACACCTGAAAAGGTACGTGGATTCCTTCAATCCGGTATTGCCAAAATCAAGGAGTATGTCAGATCGACGCCAACCGATATTGATAATTCCCTTGTTATTCCGGCTTGCAATCTGGTGCTTGCTGCCCTTGAAATTCCCGGCCCAGACGGACAGATTGACATTAATGGAGAACTCAGAAAATTGTTTGACGCTCTGGGTGATCTGAAAACAATTTTTCTTGATGCTGGCCTGGATTATATTGAAGATAGGGTGATTGCCTCGGAGAACAAAGTTGACAATGCACTTATCCTGCCGGCGTGCAGTTTGGTACGTACCGTTCTCCGCGTACCCGATAATGATTAACTAAAATGGCAAAAGGAGGGACTCTAATGTTTCAAAGAAAACAATTCATAATGCTCCTGGTAATGTTTATTACCATGGTATTTCTCTTTGGCTGTCCAATGATGCCAACTGGAGCGAAATCGGTTTCCCAGATGACACCGAAAGAAAAAGTCACCTGGATGTATGGAGTCTACAATTCGCAGTATGCGGATTATCAATCGATGACTGGACATATCTGGGACGATACATCAGAGACATGGAAGAAGACTTCTTCTCCAACTTTGTCGGAAGATCAAAAGGAAATTCTGCGGAAACGCAAAGAAATCCTTACCAGGGTATATCCAATTATTAAATTATATGATTCTATGTTGAACAGCGGTGCTGTGCCGGACAGGGAGACCGAGCAAAAGATCATTGATCTTTTGAACGGATTGTAACTGATATAATCCGTTCCAAAACCTTGTAAAATATAGTATAATGGAAGTATAACTTTAGAAGCAAAGGAGATCGAACCATGGCCGATCCGGCACTTGTTGTAATTGAAGGAGGCAAATTAATCCTGCAAGCGTATCTTAATTATATGCGGCAGGCGGGCAAGACGGAGGAAGAGGCTGAGGCACTCTACCGATCGGAAAAATCCCAGTTTGATTTCAATAAGCCGTCCAGCCTGGAAGACGTCTAAACCCCCACACACCCATCGAATGCCCCGGGTTCGCCCGGGGCAACTAAGGAATAAATTATAAAAAATCAAGATAACCAATTAATATATCCACCTAATCTTTTAAATATCCATAATTGCTCCGCTTGGCGGAAAGTAAATGGAGAAAAGAGGAGTAGAAAATGAAAAAGAAAGATAAAAGAACCATTGGCATTTTCACGAATTTTCAAGAGTTTAATCCTGGTTATAGCCTAACCGGCATTGTTGTTGATCAATCATTAATGCTCCTGGAAAACGGACATGATGTTCATGTGTTCGTCAATGAAACCTTCAATTCGAAATACAATCAGGACGCAAGAATCTCCTACCTAATGAATAAATTCAGAGGGAAATTTCATTTACATAAAGCGACCAAGTTTATGCATTTGATTGATTATGAAACAAAATCCACCCTTACGGAAGACCACAAAAAAGCCCTAATCGATGCTGCAAAGATCTTTACAGATAGCATTTTAAAATTTGACATTGATCGGATTTATACCCACGATTTTATTTTTACTGGATGGAATCTTCCGTATGCTCTTGCAATAAAAGAAGCAAGCAGACTTCTATCCATAGCTGGCAAACAAGTTTATTGGCTCCATTGGATCCATAGTGTGCCAGGATCCCATCGGAGAGATTGGTGGGATATTAATCAGTATGGGGATAATCATCTGATTGTATTTCCAAATAATATTGAAATTAATCGGATATGTGAAACATTTATGACAAATCCGTCAAGGGTCCGTATGATTCCACACATTAAAGATATCCGTACATGGTACGATTTTTCTGATGAATCGTGGGAATTCACAAAACGGTATCCTCAGATAATGGAAGCAAATGTGGTCCAAGTTTATCCTATCTCAACCGACCGCATGTCAGCAAAGCAATTACAATTGGTGATCAAAATATTTGGTTATATGAAACAAGCCAAAGTTCCTGTTTTCCTGTGTGCTGCAAATCAATGGGCTACCGGTCGCCGGCGCAAGGAAGATGTTAATAAATACATCCTTCTTGCGGAACATTGTGGTCTTGAATATGGTAAGGAATTTGTCTTTACTTCTGAATATTCATATGATCCAGTACTTAATGATATTATCGAAAGCTCGGAGAATTTCGAGGAATTAGATCAAAGATTACCGAAATGCGAATCTTCCGGAGATGAAAAAGATGATACATATGGGCAATTCCTAAAAGGTATTAAATGGGATGGTGATTTTGCGGAAGAAAAAGTCCGACTTCTGCAACTCTCCCAACCATATGCTACAGGTATCAGCCGCCGGATGCTTCGCGAACTTCAACTCCTATCTAATTTATTTATTTTTCCAACCCGTGAGGAGAGTTTTGGATTGGTTGGGCCAGAGGCAGCATTTTCAGGTGCCTTATGTATTATTAATCGAAGCTTAATTATGCAGTTTGAGGTTATGGGTTCAAATGCTCCGGCGTTTGACTTTGGTTCACACTATAATAATACTCCAAGTATTAATGATGAAAAATATATCCGTGGAGTCTCCTTTGCGATTCTAAATCGGATTTATTCTAATGAGGCGATCACGACCAAAATCCATTGTCGCCGGCGATACAACATGAACTCGATTTATAACCGGTATTATGTTCCCAATGCAATATAAGTGGGCGCCATGCATATTGCTATTATACCAACAATGGAGATGGATCGTTGTCTCGATCTTGTTTACTCTATAAATAAAGGGAAAATTAAACCAAGCAGAATTATTATTATCAATAATTCTGGTTCTGTTTACACTAAGGATTTATCTTTATATAATACTATTGTATGTAATTATTCTAAAAATATTGGTGTAAATGCAGCATGGAACATTGGTTTAAAACTTGCCAAAGAGCAGTCCTCGCATTTATCTATATTAAATGATGATATTCTAATCAAAGAAGACTTTTTCAAAAGGATCAATCTCCTTCTTTCCATTAGATTATTACTCGATGTTCCTGTCTTTTGCCCATCTACAACTCATGATAAAACTTTATTTGATCGGTCGGAAGTAAATAATCATACAAGCCGGACTCATTATATGAGGAAGAAAGAAGGTTGGGCTTTTACAATCCGAGACCGGTTTGTTAAAATGATCAAACCGATTCCAGAGGAATTATTTGTTTTCTGTGGAGATGATTGGATTTGGAATGAAACGGTTAAGTATGGTACGATGTGGGTAAAAGATGAAAGAAATATTATCTACCATACGGTTGGAGCAACTTTAAAAAATAACCCCAAACTCCGTGCTTTATTGAAGCATGAGAAAAGGATATTTCATGGGAAGGGTAAGTCTTGGAAGGCATAGTTATGGAGATATTAAAGTAATTGGACAACGTTGCCATGTCTATGTTGGTAACTTTTGCTCTATTGCTGACCATGTTAAGGTGATTGTCCTCGGGCATGATCCAAACAATGTTTCCACATATCCTTTTAATAAGAAAAACTGGCAAAGGGCCGCCGATTCAAAAACGCATCCGGTTGTTTACGGAGATGTCCATATCGGGAATGATGTTTGGATCGGTTACAATGTAACGATAATGGGTGGAGTAAAGATTTGTGATGGAGCAGTGATTGCTGCCGAATCAGTTGTAACGAAAAATATTGAACCTTATACAATTAATTATGGTGTTCCAACCAGAGTAAAACGTTTAAGATTTACTCCATCAATTGTTTATAAATTATTAAATATAAAATGGTGGGAGTGGCCGGATGAAAAGATCGCCGAAAACGCTCATTTGCTTTGCAGTAAAAACATTGATGAATTCATAAGACTTCACGGGAGGAAGTAAAATGGCAATCAAGACACCGAGGGAATATCGGCAGATGGAATTCAGGCAATTACTTTTCGAATTGGTATGCCTGCTCAAACCACATACTTATGTGGAGATTGGAGTAAAAGACGGGTGGACATTCAATAAGATTGCTCCACTTGTTGAACGCGCCGTTGGTGTGGATATTGTAGCGTCTCCAGTAGAAAGACTTCCACATGTTGAATTTATCCATGATAATTCTGCCAGGTTTGCAAAAACATGGAAGGATCCAATCGATTTCCTTTTTATTGATGCATACCACGAATGTGAAGGAGTCTTACTTGATTTCTACCGTTTGCATCCTTTCGTTCGGCCAGAAACCGGAATGATTTTTCTCCATGATACATATCCTGTGAAACCGGAATTACTTCTTCCAGGTTATTGTCACAATGCATGGAGAGCGGCAAAGACGATCCGGGAGAAGTTTGTTGAAGAATTTGAAATTGTTACACTCCCCGGTCCGTGGGCAGGCCTCTCAATACTTCGGAAATTGAAAGATGGCAGGCACGGGTGGATGGACAAAGATGCCTTCGCTGGAGGGAGAGGAAGATGACTAAATTACTTTTTCTTTTTATGAGCCAAGGGGCAGCATCTCCTGGAACGACTAAACGGGTGTATCCAACAAATGATTGTGGAACAAAATATATGGATGCATTTGCAGGAGAAGGCTATTTCAAGATGCTGGATGTACTCCTCAAAAATAAAGTGATTGATGACTTGAAGATTTTCTTTGAGTCGAATGTCCAGCCCGGCATAGCGTCCTGGGTGAAGGGCCCTTCAACATATTGCGAAGTAATTCCGGAGATTCGTTTTGTTGAGGAGTATATTGAGGAGGACACAATCATCTTTGTCCGCGGCGGGTTTAAACACTGGCATGATTTACTTTTGAAATACAAAAATAAAAATTGGCTTTTACTTTATGGTGCAAATACCGGAAGAGAAAGATGGACATGGTGGGATATTATTTTTGATGATATCTTGTGTAAAAATGAAATTGATCGGCATGGAAGATATTGGTTTCCTTTTATCAAACCAATAAATGAGGAGATGTTTTTTCCGGAAGATACGATACGGCAGCAACCAATTCCTCAATGGGACTTTTGCATCGGAGCATCTCATATTCATGACAGGAAAGGACAATGGAGAATTTTTAACGCTATACTGGAATATAATAAAAAATATGGAGAACTTCATACGATTATGCCTGGCGGACCGCGACGTGGATTGAAAACGCTTGAGATGATTAAAAATCTTCCGAATGCAAAGTATGTAGAAACGCCCGGTCATGTTCATCGAACCGAACTTCAGAGAATTTTTAATGATTCAAAATATTTTATCCACTTTGGTGCTCATGGACAAAATGACCGCGGTCCGATTGAGGCACTTGCATGTGGGACACCTGTAGTAATTGGTTCTCCGAGTTATCATGCACCATTCTTATCTGATATATGTTACACGGGTTGCAATATTAATGATCCGGTTTCGATAGCAGAGAGTTTGAAGATATTACTTGAACGCTGGACAATTGAGGAGAAAAGTAAAACATATTGGAAATATAAGAAGAAAAGTGGATTCAATGAAATAATTATTCCAAGGATGATAATGCTATTTTCTCTCATAAAACACATGAAACCAACAATAAAGGCAAAACAACTTATAATGGAGGAGGTAATGAATCATGCGATCAGTTAGTAAAATGTATGGTGATAGTTTCTTCCATCGTAGGAAGAAGTTGATTTGGCGCGCTCCAATACTTTGTGAAATTATTAAAGAAATATTTCCTGGTGCAAAAAGTATCATTGATGTTGGTTGCGCCATTGGAGAGTTTGTACATCAATTCCAAAAAATGGGGATATCTTCAGAAGGTATTGAGGGTAGTGAAAGTGCATTAAAGTACGCATCTCCAGAGACCGGTATATCATTATGGGATATTAGAACACCATTACCTACCTCAAAAACCTGTATTGGTAAAACATGGAATTTGTGCATGTGTCTTGAAGTTGCAGAACATATCGAAGAGGAATATACAAATATATTTATTGATAATCTTTGCTTCTTATCAAATACTATTTTGATATCTGCTGCACCCCCAGGACAACAAGGATACGGTCATTTTAATTGTCAAAAAATGGAATATTGGGAAATCAAATTCGGAATTAGAGACTACAGGAGAAGAGTTGAAAAAGAAAAGCGTTTTAAAAGTCTCCTTGAACCTTACAAGAGGAAGAAGGGTTTGAGTGGATATTATAACAATATCATGATTTATGAACATAATGATATTATATTGCATAAATATTGGGGGTAAAATGAATAAGGAAATATTTGATATTACTTGTACAGCAACACTTCGACCAGGACTCCTCGATAGAACACTTTCTTCATTTACAAAGAATTTATTCAAGGAAAGGATATCTTGTGCAAGGCTTATTATTAATATTGATATGGCTGGTGCAGAAAAAAGCAGAGAAAAACAGAAATTGATTGATGTAATCAATGTAATAGATAAATATCCTTTTTGCAGAAGAGAAATTAGGATTGGAAGAGAGCCGCATTTCCCAACAGCTTTTACTTGGTGTATGGATGAAGTCTACAGCAAGTATTTTTTTCATCTTGAGGAAGATTGGGAATTGCTTTTTCCTATCGATTTTGAAGCAATGTGGGGTTTACTTGACAAGTATGGAGACCTTGCCCACCTTCGATTATCGCAATTTACTTCCGAAGAGTTTCGGTGTAAAAATTGGAACAAGTTTCTTGTCTGGAACGGAGAATTCTTTGAAGTGCCGCTCGATGAAAAATTGGTGATCGGATGGGCTGGCCATCCGTCGCTCAATCGATCATCTTTTATAAAAGACTGTCTACCATACATTGATCGAATGGCAAATCCCGAAAAGCAGATCAAAGGCAAGATACATCCATGTATAACTCAATCAATTAATGCACACAGGTTTGGTTCATTTCATCCACAAAACTCGCCGAATTCAATTGTGGATATCGGGCGAGAGTGGATGGTCAATAATGGGTGGAGTAAAGCAGGCAATAAAGCCTGGTTCACCAATTGGGAAAGGAGTAATCAGTAATGGATTTATCTATCATCATTCCGTTTGTTGGAGAATACCCGCAAGTATTATGGACAATTCAATCGATTGCACAAGGCTTGATTGAAACGGAGATTGAGTTTGAAATTATTGCAGTGGATAACTACTGCGAACAGGCTGTCCGTCAATGTAATGTGGCAACTCAGAAAGCAATTGACAAATTGAAACAGATTTACTTCAACGAAGGAAGAGAAATTGAGGCTTCCGATATGTTTGAAATCCATGACATGATCCCGCCAATTTATAAAAATAGAAGCGGAGAGGCAATCAAGGCTTGTGCGCGTGGGAATCCGTGGCTCCGTTATGTTGAATATCCTGACAGTTTATCACATTGGCAGGCAAAGCGTGTTGGTGTTCAAGAATCAGATGGAAAAGTTCTCCTGTTTGTTGATGCACATACCATTCCGTCGGTTGATGCAATTGAAGAAATGTTTTTAGAATATACACGTGGATCATACAATGAAAATGGAACAATGCATTTACCTTTAACATACAAGATCCTTGAATGGCACCGATTGATCTACAAGTTTTTTGTTGAGAATGAATTTTTCTACAGTTATAAGTTTACTCCTTTCAGACAAGCCAAAGAGCCGTACGAGGTACAATGCATGTCAACTTGTGGCATGATGATCTCCAGAAGTATTTATGATCAACTCGGCGGCTGGCCAGCAACTCTTGGAGTTTATGGTGGCGGAGAAAATTTCATGAATTATACGCTGGCAGTATGCGGTTTTAAGAAGTGGATATATCCGCATGGGACGCTTTTTCATCATGCGGATAGACGTGATTACCATTGGTATGGTGATAATTTGATTTATAACAGGATGCTTGCTCATTATCTTTTCGGGGGTAAAGACTTGTTGGCGAAGTTTACTTCTATTTGTAAAGGTAGACCATCTACTCTGCAAATGTTTGCAGAGATGGCCCTTAAGGAAGGTTTCGATCAACGGCAGCAAATCAAATCAATTCAAAAAATGACTATTGAGGAATGGGCGGAGAAATGGAGAGAAAATGAACTTTAAAGATTACCTTTGTAAATTCGAAAGACAAGTAATTTATACAGGGTTTATGATGGGTCGTTTCGGAGAACGCAAGGAAGAGATTGTGCCTCTCCGATATGGAAAATTATCAAAGTCGGAATTTGGAGAATTCATTGAAAAGACATTTGATGCTGGTGTTTTACTTGCGATCAATTATTATGGACTTTTCAAACTATCGACTGAAATAATTAAAGCGGCTGAATCTGTGAGACATATTTTTGGAGAAATTCGATCCATAAAATCTCCAGTTGTTCATTTTAATTCCATAAAAATTGAGGATGTTAAGGAACTTGCACCAGAGTTGTTTCCGGATTATCTAGAATTCAAGAAGTATATTGTGGAATTGAGATGGGGCCAGCGTGATGCCAGCCCAGATTTAAAGATTATTTAAGAGAGTTCAGGAAGTTAATGAATTTCTGAAACATTGCAAACCATTTTTCACGAATAAGCCCGCCAAATCCATTTGTCCAGAATTCATTGTTAGCTTGTTGAATTCTTTCCTTATCTGTTTCATATTGCTTCACATAAGGCGGCCAGTTTGGTGTATTTCCATAGATGGAGATGAGTTCATTTATTTCTGCTTTTGTTTTACAATCAATCAACGGCCGTTTGAAATTTCTGATAAAATTTTCTTGTGCAAGTCTGATTTGAAGACCAAAACCATCATTGTAAAAATGGGCTTGGTAATGTTCATCAGTCGGTGATACAGGTTGGAGAATTTGAGCTGCTTCTGCCAATGTTTCCTTATTGAAATATTTTGGTTTCATTTGTTTCTAAATCTCCTTTGTTTAAAACTTTTTAAGAAATGTACCAGGATTGATTGCGGTTATAACTCTTTTCAGGCATTCAAGCATACCTTGAAAAGAAGGATGTACGAGGATCATAATAGCTACATTAAGTTCGTGACCACAACCTATGCAGTTATCTCTCCATATTTTGGTTACGTCCTTGTCGAAGATACGAAGGTCAATCTTCTGAACCTTGCCGCATTTCGGGCATTGCACCATTGGGGTTCTTTCTTCTTGTTGGATTTTAATTAGTTCGCCCATGTTTTCTCCTATTCTTTGAATGCTGTAGGTTTGATTTCGGATTCGATTGGCAATTGCTCCAAACGATGGATTAAGTTCAGGAATTCCGAGGAGATTTTGTTTACATCAATCTCCTCCTTGATTAACCTGGCAAGTGTACGTCGGCCTTTCTCGATATGCTTCCTGGCACCAGCACCGCCAAATTTGGTGCGTTTTTTCATTACTTCGGTTATAAGGTGATAAGTGTTCCACCAGTAGGCGTAGACATAGACAAAACGACGACGAAGGTTGACAAGTTGTTCATCCTTTTCTAAATCCAGGTCTTTTATTTTCGCTCGGAGTATTTTATTAAAATGATGACTCCAGATCCCAAATTCGGTTTCAATGTCTTCCCACATCAACATCCATTTGGCCCTGGATGCGCGTTCTTTTTTCTTTGCACCCGTCGGTTTTCGAAATGGCAGGATGTATTTTTGCAAAGTTGCAGTTACCAAATCAACCTGTGCCATCATATCAATAGGATGCATTTCTTTTAACTTATCTTCATCCCACTCCATGATATTTTCAAGACCAAGTGTGTAAACAAATCCAATTGACTCGATCATCTCCAGTGGAGTTTTTCTTTTTTCCTCGGTCGTCGTTTCTTCCATTATCGCACCCTTTCACGTTGTTTGATTATCTTCACATTCCGCCTTACCTGCATAATAACCTGGAAAACAAGATATGGCCAAATAAGGCAGAAGAAAACTATTAACACGGCGACCCAGAAAGGTTTCTTCCCACGAAGTATTGGGTTACCGATAATTCTGATAATCGTGGCAACAAGCCCGATCACCGCTATCGCCAAATAGATTTTTAGAATAAGAAATAACATGGTTTTACCTCATAAGTTTATTTGATTTGGATATCTTGGTAGATTTGTATAATAATCTTTGTTTTCAGGTTGACAGTTATCTCCGTCCAATAACGGTGTTTGACACTACCACTTGATACTTCAAATTCCAGAGAATACTTTAGATATTTATCATTCTGATTCCATTTCTCACTTCCATCGATGACTCTTACATCTCCACCAGATGCAAGTTGGAATTGATATAAACCACGCATCATGATTCGCTTGGTTTTGGTATAAATATCTTCGGCGTCCGCTCGTCCGTGAAAAATCACAATCAAAAGAAGTATTACTCCGATTGTGATGATTGATAATGCTTTAGTAAGTTTTTCCGGTGTCATCTTAATGTTCCTTCCTGAAGAAGTCATAATCATAAGTGTTGTCAGTTTCATCTTCATCTAAGATTCCATATTTTTTTCTGAACTGATATTCTCGATCAGCAGCCCAACAGATCGCTTTGTTTTGCTCTGAATCTTCCCGCCAGTTTTCTGCTACCCATTTAAGATACCAAGATGGACATTTGGAGACTGGAGTCCATACTTTTTTAAATGGAATCTTTATCTCCTTCGGTTCAACCTTCCTGAGTTTCTTCCGTTTTTCCATTAATTGGCTCCTGTAGCTTATCAATTGTTGTTTCAATATGGATTTCTCTAATGCCAATCCCATCGACAAATTTTCCTAAAGCCTTGATCGATTGGTGAATATAGGCATCAGTGGATATTGACGTAACATAACATCCAGACCGTTCTTGGAAGCGTTGGATAGCTTGAAGGATATCACCTTCAAATATTTGCTTTGCTTCATCATATGCTTGTTTGGGGTTGATATTCCTGAACTTCTCCTTGATCCGCTCAGCATATACTTTTGAACCATAAGGGGTAACTGGAATAATATCTTCGGAAGCCTGATCCCAGAAGAAATGATTATCCAATTTAAATTCATTCATTATTTGACCGCTTGTGCCGAAGTTTATCCTTTCTCCTGTATCAATATTTTCCATTGTTAGTGATGGACTGGAACAGTATGCACAAACACGCCAGAACCCTTCTCCCTGGTAACTGTAAACTCCTCTTTGCAATGTGAAGTCCTTTGATGGTATCATTATTTCCTCACTTTTTTGGAATTTCTAATACTTTCATACCGAAAACTTTTTCAATGCATTGTTTGCCACTTCTGTATGCATTTATTTTCGATTGATATTCCTTTTTATCATTCGGTTTAATAACATAATCATGTGTGGTTATTTCGTTTCCTCTTCCTCTTATTCGACAAACATATGCAATCCATGAAAAATAGAAATCTCCAGGCTCCTTTGACCTCCTAATTTTTACTCCTTCGACATGGCAGCCGCGTTTTATTTTTATGCGATGGTTCTTTTTCTCCTGGTCGCGGATAGCCGTATTTACACATTGAGTAATCCGGTTTGCTTGGGTGTTTGACATACTCATAACCCTCCTCGTTTTCCTGATATAATCCACGGAAGTTTATAATTCGATTGCCACCATATCTCCCGCGGTTCCATATTTTCCTTCTCGACGATAAAATGTTGACCTTCCGAAAGAAAGCATTTGGTGGACACCAATGGAGAAAATCTTCAAGTCTGAAAATATGGAAGTTAAGGTGGAAAAGTAATATTTGACAAGACTGTCCATCTGTCATTGTAAAATTCCGGTAATTATTTCGGAGCATTTTGTAAGTATGATCCATAATTATAATGCAGGAGACTTTGCGATCACGTCGGAATATAATGATCGGATGATCCTTTTTGTGCTGTTTTGCTTCTTTGATTGCTTTATCGATCCAGCGTAGTAATACAGGACCCCTTTTTAGTTTTTTGGAAAGAGGTGCGTCAAGCATATTTAAAATGGATATTCCATTATTTGTATGATCCGAATACCCACGTTTTAACTCAATCATACAAATCCTGGTAAGTTTTCTTCCGATCCGATGCAAGGCCATTACATCTCCACAGGAATTGGCAGTTCTAATATCCTTTTTCATGCGAACGGTTGCCCTCGCACCGGATGCGGAAGTTCTCCAAAATATATCGTCACGTGGTTCACCAAATGATTTTGAAAACCACAGAGAGAGTTCCTTGCATGTGGAACGTTCGTATGCTCCACCTTTTTTTGGATTACCCTTCTTCTTTTTTTTCTTTTTTGGCATCTTTCAACCCTTCTTATGCTGCGAACTTCTCTTCCATTATAACATGTTTTTGCGGATCACCTTGACCCGGGATTTGCCTTTTACATGTTCAATTTTAAATACTTTGTCGGCAATTTCAATTAGATCGTCATCATGTGTAATTAGGATAACCTGGAATCGAAGTTTTTTGGAAAGTTCTTTCATTATCATTCCGGTTAAGGAGATAAGTTTGCCAGTCCACTTGAATGGTTCGTCAAGAATAAATACGTTCCGTGTTTTAGGAGAAGACATATGCCACAAGATAATTCGAAACGTGAAAGATATTATATCTATAATGCTGCCACCAAGATCATCTTTAGGATCGAGTTCCTCTCCATTCTCTTTTACTATAATCCTGGATTCAATTTCATTTCTTTTCACTTTGTAAACGAGTTCAAAGGATAAATCCCTATTAAATATCTGCCGAATCGATCTTGTTACTGTTGCTTCGATCCTATTTTTAAATTTCTTGTGGATAATTTCAATTGCTTTATTGAGTAAATTCCTGGCATCAATATGATCTTTTATCTTCCGCCTTGTCTTGCGGATTTTCCTGGTAAGTTTTCTTTCCTCTATTAGGAGGCTTGCCTTCTTTGCAAATAACCTATCGTACCGATTTTTAATATCTTCGAATTCCAATTTATATCTCCAATGTAAATTTTCTGTATCTTATATAATTATATAAACATGTTGGAAGACCTATAGGTATCCAAAAAACAAGAATCATTCCCGGTAATATAAGATTCATAAATGGAATTATTCCAAAAAATACAGATATAAAATAATGAAACCAGTATTGTTTTCTACCATCCATATCATTTATAGTATAAATAAAAGCAATCCAAATTGGAATACATATAACACATGATAAAATATAATAAAGTAATTCCATTACCTAACCTTATCCAGAATACGTCTTGCTTTCTCTTTGAGGGTTTTCGCCCTACTGGAGAGTTCTTTTAGTTTGTCGTCAATCCTCTCCAATTCTTTTTCAGCCTTCTGTGGAGTACTAAGATCAAAATCACCAAGTTCTGATTTCTTCTTCTTGATGATTTCATCCTTTACACCGATTTGAATTTTTATATCCTGCAACTCCTTGGATAGTTCTCTAATATCAGTTTTCATTTTCTTCCTTCTTATTTGGTGATGGGTCTGCAATTAATTTCATTCTACCAGATTTTCCGCATTGACCACAAAAAGAATCTTCATCATTTAAAAAAGTAAGACAATCCCACGGGATATCATATTGATTTCCACATTCGCATCCAACTAATACAGTATCAAGGTCAGCTTCATTTGGTTTCCAATCAATTTTCTCCCTTTTTTCTTCAACTACCTTTCCATTTTTAAATCTTGTTGTAATTAATTCACCTGGTTTTATATTTTTTTGGAACGATATTCAATAGATAATCTATTATTTTTTTCATTTTAAAATCCTTCCACATCAATTCCAAGGTCTAATGCTTTTTGAATTATGTTTAGGTAGCATTGGGTAAGTAGCCTAGATTTATATGACCTGTCTTCTATCTTGTGGGCCCTTATTTGACCAAATCTTGACATGTTAAGCCTTATCGCCATGCATAAATCCGTATACTCCAGTAAGTTAAGTTTATCAAATACTATCGGTTTCAATATCAATCTCCTTTGCTACCTCAGCGAGGACACTTTTGATCCCGCGTTTATTTTTTGCTTTCATTAGGAGCATTTCGATAACCCTTAAAATGTTAACTTCTTCAATTTGTTTAGTACTTATATACAAATCACCGAGGGTTTCTTCGGTGACAATTTCTTCATGGACACCAAAGTTTAAAACATCTCTGGCTGGAGCAACCGGGATATCAACAACATCAAAATTCCTATCCGTCGAATCATAAACTACCACACGTGGTTTATGCTCTTTCATGTAGTCTGTGACCTCAAGACGCATCATTGGACCAGTGTTTGCAAAAACTCCCGGTTTTTGGCTTTTCGTATAGTAGTAATGCATTGATGATCGATGGATATCTCCCATTACAATAAAGTCAAATAAATTGCCGTATGTATCTATCCACCTGGTTGTCTTCTTAAATTTGTGTCCAGGAAATAGGGAATTCCTTGTTATTGGAGCATGAGCAGCAAGAACATTCCTATATGGGTCCCTTCGGAAATGCTTCGGGACAGGAAATTTATCTCCCCAATTACATCCATACAAAAAACAATTTCCACATTTTATTGGTTCACTTCCGAGTAATTCGATTACTCCAGAACGCGCCAGAATCGCAAGGTTATTGATTACTTTTTTATTCCTCATATACATATCATGTTGACCATAAACAGTATAAAAGGGAACGTCTGGGAACCGCATGGTGATGGATAAAAACTTAAACAAGGCGAGAATATCCCGTGGAGAGTTAAAAAGATCACCCGCACAAATTATTGGAGCGTTCCCCAAATCCGATGCAAGTTTGAAGACAAACTGCATTTTATTCCTGAAGTCAGAAAGTGGATTACCAAGTCTACCTCTTGGAATCCTGCTCGTACAATGTGGATCACTAATGCCGATTAATTTCATTTTTACTCCTAATTTATTTTACAAGCGATTGTAAAAAACGACCAATAAAACTCCCAAGTGATAATGAAAAAAATGTTAAAATAATTATTCCCATAATGAGTAATTCAAATTTATTTTTCAATTTCATTTCGTATTTCCTTAATCCTCTCTGCGGTGATTCTCGAAAGACAAGTTGGACATCTCCTCGATTTTTTTAATTCTTTTATGTAACTATTAAGCTTTTTAGAAAATTTCTCCCGAAGTTTTTCAAGTTCCGATTGATTGTCAAGTAAGGATATAATTCCATCCTGTTTATCTTCCAAATCCTCAAGTTGTTCTCCAATTTTAATCGCTTCTTTAATTATATCTTCAGCTTTTAAAGCTCGCTCAAGTCTTCTCTTTGCCTGCTCTGCTGCTTTAATTTCAGCCACTATTGATTCTATAGTATAATATTTTCTTTCCAATTTTATTTGTTGTTGTTCGATTTTCTGGAGTTCTTCCATTATTGGTTCAAGTTTCTCCAGGTCTTTCAATGCGGCAATATCTTCTCGGACGCTTTTGCGTTCCTGAACGGCATCATCTAATATAATAGATAGACTTTTAACGTCCTGGTTTATTCGTTTGATCCAATTATCTACCGAACTAACTTTTGTTATGTCGTTAATGATCTTTGTTACCTGACCGGCAGAATTGGAGACAATGTAAGGAAGATCAAGTTGACTTTGAAAGTTTATCTCCTTTAGATTTAATGCATCTTTAACCTCAGATGGAACTGTTTTATTTATCTTCCTGAAAGTTTGCGTTTTACCTGATTTATTCTGCAAGGTATAAACCGGTTTTGATTCTCTTCCTTGTTTTAAATTAACAATAAATCCATCCGATGTTTTAAGTTCAATTTCAGATAGTGTATTTTTTGGAGCAAAGTGGCTCATAAACTTGAGATTAATCGGACGAAAATCTTTTATCCTTCTGATTGCTCGTAGGATGTTAGACTTACCTGCCAAGCCTTCTCCAATGATAGCATTGACTCCACGGTGGAAGACAAATTTTTGATCCTTATAACTTCGGAAATTTTTAACTGTTAATATTTTTAACATTTTTTCGATGCTTTCTTATTCGCCTGATTATTGCTGCAAATTCCCTGGAAAAAGAACTTATTTTGTGAAGTTTTACTCCTAATTTCCTCGCTGGTAAATCTCTGCCTTGGTTGAAACTGGCTACATTTTTGGATAAGTCATCTACCATCAAGATTAATCGTTTGAACAGGTGGTCAATATTATCCTTTTTTATTGTCTTTTCAATTTCTTCTTCCATGTTTTGTATGACTCGCCTACGTGGCATATTAAAATCTCCTTAGCCAGTTATTAAATTTATCCAATGATGATTTGTGAATAAATTTCCAAATAAGTATAATTAAATTACTGGTGTATTTGCGAAAGCAAATCAAAAATAATCCAATAAAAAGATAATTAATTGAATTCACCTCAAGAAAACTCTTTCCCACTGATCGAAAGTCTCCTTTTCAAGAAAACTCTTAAAATGATATTTATCGAAAACCTGGATAAATTTCTTGCGCGTACATTTATCCCGGCGGATAAAAGGATCTTTCATTTTTTCTGGCATATATGGAAGAGTAACGATTGGAAGATTTTTCTTTATTATCTTTTGACCTTCGTCAGAAGTAATTCGATCATATATAACGCCTGTTGATATCTCTCCGCGGACATATTGCATGGTACGACTTCTTGGACCCTTTTTCATGTCTTTCGGGTCTCCACAACCTTTAATGCCAATAACATTATCTCCAGAACAACCGCCGATTGATTTGCAAATTGGCCATTGTGACGGAAGCACTTTATAAATTGAAATAAACTTCTCCGCCGTCATCCGTTTAAATGTTGTTGGGTTTATAATATCACAATGATCTAAACATTGCCACATGTCGTTGTCCGCTGTTACCATCAAGACTTTCTTTGTTTTGAGTCGTTCAGCAATTACCGCCATAAAGTCGTCAGATTCGTAGCCTCTTTGTTGGAAATGGTTCATAAATCCCATGTGATGGAGTGTGGAATCTTTTAATTCGTTTTCTTGTTTGAATTTAAGTTTATATTCTTCCTCTTCTGTTGGGGTAAGATCTGTTCGGCGATTAAATTTATAAATTGGATAAACTTCTTTCCGGAAATTAGTTGGGTGGTCCCAGCAAAATAGGATATGGCGGGTCCTAAATTTCTTTCCTAATTGTAGAACTTTTTTTAGAAATCCATAGATTACTCCAGTTGGTTTATTGTTATATGTTAACACCGGTCCGAATGCAAAGAAAGCAGCATAAACCAAACTGGAGCAATCAATTACCAAATGATTTTTATTAAAAATCTTCATTTTTTATGATATCTTTCATCGGTTAATATTTCATCAAGAAGAAGTTTTGCATATTCCGGTTCTTCTGGAAGTTTTCTCATTGCTTCATCAATCTTATTGCACATCCAATTGATTGTTCGCTGCAATTCAAGAATATGGTTTTTTCTTTTTTCTGCCTGCTTATAAATATCCATCTATAATTCCTTGCCACCAAGTTGATCAATTTCTCCATCAAAAGCTTCCTCAACTCGGTTCCAAATTCTTTCGACTTTTCTGGAGAGTTTATCCTCAAGACCGCGTTTCTTAACTTCCGATGCAAACTTCAGCCAGTTTGCTTCTGAAGTATCGAGACCTTTCCATTTTTCGATCTTGTGCTTTTTCAGGTAATTTGCCATGGCGATAACATCACTCATACCATGGTTTCGAATAATGACAAATTCTTGAGTGTTGAATGCCGGCCCAACTTTGCTTCTTTCAACATTAACTCCGCAAAGTGTTCCATAAACCCTGTATTCTCCGAGGCGTTGTTTGGAGAGTTTCTTGATTACTCTTATCCATGGCACCAGGTGAGTGTAGAAGTTAAGAGCATCTCCACCACTCCTGTATTGTTTCTTTCCAAATGTAATGCCGATCCTTGATTTTGTTTGACTGATGATAATCAAAGTGGCGTCCACCTTGTTGCTTTCGATAAGTTCACAAACATCGGCGAAAAACTGCCAGGCAAATTGTTGCTTTTTCAGTTTCATGCTTTTGGCAATATCTTCATCCTTTGTTTCCCTGATCTTGTTATCATGGATCGATCGGAAGGAATCCCATGAATCGATGATATAAAGAAGAGCCTCTCCTTTTTTGAGTTTGTCCGCCTCTTCAAGAAAGTCCCGGCCGGCGGATTCAATTGTTTTACTCCTCCGCCATGTTATCATCTTTTCGAATTTCTCTCCATACATGCGTTTCAATGGAAAGTCCATAACTCCCTCTCCATTATTATACACGACTTTAGCTTTTTTTACCTTGCCAAATATGTTGCTTTTGATGGAGTAAATGAATTTCAGGAACCAGAAGACAAGTTCAAGAGCAAGCAATGTCTTTCCGCTTGATCCATCTCCTACAATATTTGAAACTCTGGCACGTGGCCACCCAAACTTTGCTAAACCAGTTAGAGCAAGATTGAGCATTGTGGCACCAGAAGTAAAGAACTCAACCTTTTTGCTCCTCTCCCTGGAACCTTTCTTCGATTTCCCTGACAATTTCACGGACTTTGCGAGAGTCTGCGTTTTCTTCCTCCGTTTCGGTAATACCTTCATAGTTCCTCCCATTTCTTACGCCGCGCTTTCCTTTGTTAAATTCAATCATACTTCTTTTAAGGAATTCAATACTGTTAATTAAATCCCTCGTGGTGAACTTTTTGGAGTTATCTCCAATAATAGATTCATTCCTATAGATTTCCTCGGAAAATCCTTTGCTTGAGTAAATTCCAATTTTAATATCAATCTTCGGCATCTTTTTCTCCAATTTCTTCAAAGCTAACCGTAAATACTTGGAGGACGACATACTTTTGACCAGGAACGGTTAAATCTATTATTGCGGCATTAATTTCGTCTTTACTGCCAGATTTTATAAATTGGAGCCTTCCTTTTGTATGGATGCGGAAGAGTCCAAGTTCTGTGTGATATTGGAAATTCAAAGGTTCTGTAGGCATATCCATTTTCCTTATATCTTTAATGCTTCAGTAAGTTGCTCCGGCCATGGATGACCAGACTCTGCCAGATAGTTATTTATTAATGCTTTGATATCAAATATGCGTTTATTGGTGGAAGCAAAGTCTCCGTGGAAAAGTGAGAGCGCCCGATACATTCCAGCTTCAAGTTCTCTCCTGAAATTTGAATTTGGATTTATGTCATAGAAAGAAATTTCGTAAAATTTTTCACCATATTTAATAATAATTTTAGTAGGAATATTGCCCATTATTTTCTCCTCCTTAGAATGGAATATCATCCTCCCTATCTTCTACTTTCTTATCATATTGGTAAAATTTTCTATCATAATCCTCATTTATCTGTGGTTTCGGTGTTCTTTTTACTTTTGAATTTTTAATGTATTTTAGAATCCCGGTTGCAGCAGCTTTCCAATGGTCTCTCCTTGGGATCTTATTTGCTGGTTTGGATGCTCTATCAATAATCCGTATAAGTCTTTTATATAGGTAGTTTGGGATAACATAGCATTTTATCCTCGGAGTATAATTCATCGCTCGATTAATAGAATTAAATTCTACATCTGTATAGAAAATTTGAGCAAGAAAAGCGCCAGGCTTCTTCTTCTCGGACATGCGAGTTAAAACTTTAGTTGCGCCTTCCATTTTCTTCACTTGCTCTGGAGTTAATTCGATTTCAATTTGCAGGATTGGTTTCATTTTATTCTTTCTTGTAACGAAGATATTTCCTATTGTAGTGAAGATATTTCCACACTTTGTGGCTTTTTAAAATCATTGACCGTTCAACATTATTTGTAGAAATATCTCCTCTTTGTGCCATCAAATGGATTGCAAACATCAAATGTCCGAGTTCCGTTTCAAGATCTCCACGGTTGTTATACTCAATACCTTCGAAACTCGCGTGGTAACCGTGTCTCTGGATTTTACCGATTATTTGTAATACTTCACCGATTTCTTCCACGAGAAGTGAAAATCGTTCGTATTCTTCCGGAGTCATCGTGTCATAGCCAGATGGAGGTGGATGATTTTTCATTGAATTGTTTTTCCTTCTTTCACAATAAGGTTGCAAAGTATCGCCTCATTTTCATCGATATTCCGGTCAAGATGACATTGACACCTCCAGTCTGGTTTTTCTTCTCCGACCGGGTTATTGCGGAATAATGGTTCATCAAAACAACTGACATAGCAAACAGAGCAATGCATCACAACCTCCTATCGGAAGTAAAGGACATTATGATTCTTTTGATTTGGTTTATTTCGGAATGTGTGAAATGGATTTCTTCCGTTTCAAGTTTATATTCCTCTGCCTTCTTGAGCCAATATCTATCGCGTTCCTCGTCATCACTCTGGTAAATAAGTTCATAATATATTTTAGTGATTCCGACTCGTTTGATATTCTTTAGACAGTGAATGCATGGGAATAAAGTGCAGTAAAGAACAGAACCACGGAGACCGATTCCGCCGAATTCTGCTATTTGGTTGATGGCGTTTTGTTCTGCATGAATCGATGGGCAGTCCTGGTACTTTTTAATTCCGGAATCATCTCTTCCAAGTTCTCTCCGCAAACAGAATTTGGGCCCTTTATCCGTGCATTGCGGCTCGCCAGGCATACTGCCATTATAGCCGGTTGCAACGACTCGCCTACCGGAAACAATTACTGCTCCGGTAGGACGAGAGTTGCAACCGGACCTCACGGCGGCCAGTTTTGCCAACGCCATGAAGTACTTATTCCAAGGAAGCCGGTTCATTAATCTGCCGCTCTGGAATACGGAAATTTCCGCATCCGCAGGGCACATTCAAAAGCATCGCGGAGTTTTTCGTCCGAAGCATGGAAGTTTTCTTTGATCCATTCAAGGACGATTCTGGGCGACGAAGCATCTTGGGCCCGCAAGGTAAACATTTCCTCATCGTCTCCAATTTTAACCAATGTTGGACATGTTGATTTAAGTGCCATATTTCTTCTCCTTTCTTTAGTTAAAGTATATCATATAAAGAACCCCTAATGATATACCAATCCATATTCCGGATGAAAAGCCTTGCCACCAAATTTTCCAAAAATCTTTTTTGTTATTCATTTAATTTCATCAATCCTTTTCTCCCTGGGATTCTTCCGAAGATAAGCTGCTACCGCTTCAATCTGATAATGATAACAGTGGAGTCCTTGGGAGTAAAACGAAAGTGGGCCGGGTTCAATACCGAGTTGGTCGGCGATGTATTGGTTAAGGAGTGTAAATCCTCCCATATTCTCCGGGAACCCAGCATATAAGTCCCATGAACGGTAAACAATGCCAAGAAGTACTTTCTTGGCTTTGACTTTGATATCAAGACCTCGAAGACATGGCGATGTCCTCCGCTCGGTTTCAGTCGTGTAAGGGATATCATAATTGAAGTTGATTCGTGGGTCGCCAACAGTAATAAAACAATGGTTGTTTCCGAATCCTTTGGTGGCAAGATGTCTAATGCACCAATCAAGCTGAGTGATCATTGCTCCGCTGAATGGATGTGCAAAGTGACCATTGATCCATGTAGAATACCTGTACTCCTCATTTGGATTGAGTTCAGGGTCCATAAGATAGTTGGTGAAGTACTTCTCGATTTCTTCATCCGTAGTGGTTGCAGGAATGCCGGTTGGCATGATTGGTGCAAGCGGACGGGTATGCGGGTAGTGAATGAATCCAGCGGCGACCGGGAATTCTAATCTTCCGCCGCCCTTGCCTGAACCTTCATCAATAGCGATATTGTATCCGGTTTCGTAGCATTTTGAAATCAATTGGAAGTATGCTTCATCCAACGTCATTGCTTCGACAAATGCTGGGACGAATTTCATTTTACCTCCTCCTTTTTTTCAAGAACACCTCCGCAACAACATAAATCTCCGTCATCAAACGGCGCTGATTCCTCATAGCCACAGTTTTCACAACAGAGTAAATCTTTCATTGAAATCCGATTTGAAATTGTTGCGGATATTTTTTGCTAATGCTTCTTGCATATCATGAAGACAAGCGGAACAGATTCTTAAACTCCTACTCCGGTTATTTAATTTTGTATCCATGAAGGTTGTTTTTGGAATACATAGAACTTGTGAAGCAAACCGCTGGCAGAAGTCGCATGGATATTCCATGCTAAAGCTGTTTGCTTCTGTTCGCTTATTTCGAAGGATATTGAATTGGGTCATTTCCCCTACCTTTTATGGTTAATCATTGATTCCGAGTTCGTCGCAAATTTCATCCCGGAGGTCATCAATGCTGTCCTTGTCATAATCATCGATATCAACGTCCAGGCCTTCTTCTTTGATTAACTTCTTCAGTTTAACCCAGGACATGTCGTCAATATCGTCCCGGTCGTAATCTGGCTCATTGTCATCTCCGCCGCTATTTTCTTCCGCTTCTTCCAATCTCTCCTTCAGATAGGCAATAACCTTCTTCTTCTCCTTCTTAAACCTGCCTTTCTCATCGAAGTCAGCATCATCCAGGTCATTATCATCAACAAATTCCTCCAATTCGTCCATTTTATCGATGTCTTCCAATTCATCGATCAATTCCTGGATTTCTTCGACGGCATTGGCGACGCCATCTTCAGTGCCACCTTTCGGTTCGCCTACGTCGCCATCTTCGAGACAGGATGCATCTTTGATTTCGTCATAGGTTGCAATTACAACAATTTCATCCAAGACGAAAGCGGCATCCAGGATATCGTCATCAATTTCATATTCCCGGTCATCAAAAGAGTGGCCAACAAAGGATGGAAAGTCATTTTTACTTTTTGCAGGCTCGATGGTAAACGTAATGGACTTGCCATCTTCAGGATGGACAAAGTTAACTGTCTTTTCCTCTTTGCCATCCCGACTCGGTTTGCGACTAATAGCCATCAATTGTTTTTCGAAGTAATACCATGAAACATCCCAAATTTGGACACCCTTCTTTGCTTCCTTCTTGTCGTCGTATGAAATAACGTTGTAAAGATTACGAGTCTTTGGAAAGTAATCTTTATACCGGTCATCATCCTTATCCCGAAGTTTTTGGCGATATTCGCAAATCGGACATTTTTTATCAAACATTGCCGGGCAAATATATTGCTTATTGGCAGGGCCGACGTTCGTATGGACTTGGTATTCAAAAGTATAAGTCGGACTTCCTTCCTCAGTTGCAGGATCACGTTTGCCGGCCAGGTAGGGAATAATATCAATAATATGAGTCCCATCCTTCGGTTTCCAGATCGGAAGACTTTTGTCCTCCGGGAAGATATTCGAGCGGCGACCTTTTGACTTTTGTTGACCGGTCTTTATCCGTTTCTGAAGACCATTACCTTTAAATAATCTTGCCTTCCGACTTTCTTTTGTTGATTTCTTTTCTTTGCGATTTCTTTTCATGGAAAATTCCTCCTTTTCTACCCCGTTTTAGGTCTTTAGCTTGGTAAATACTTTTTGCAATTGCTAAGGTTAGAAGTCTTACAAATATGTAAACGATTGCTACACATACAAGCAATGCGCTAAATGCCATAAATCCGTTTCCGATTATTTCAATTATATTTCTCATTTATATCCTCGCCGCCGTTTTAATTTTCTGTTTCCACTTGGTCGGTAAGTCCCACGTAATTGATTTTCAATATCCTTGCGTGTGTCTTCACTCATACGCTTTTGCTCTTCACGCGGTACACGGACATCTCCTTCCATTTTTTTATTCCGATAGTAAAGATAGGCTTCAAGCATACGCTTCCGCTGTTCAAATGCTTTCTCTGCCTTTTTCAATAGATTAAAGTTTGTCCTTGCGTGTGTCCACTTGCGCCGGGCGCGTTTTACTTTGCTGTTAGAATTAAGGGCGGATTTGATTGCGCCTTCGGTAATATTCGAATCGGAATCGAAGTACTTATCAGGATTTGTTCTGATATCATATTCCACATCGATCAAAACCAGGTCATAATTATCTTTTGCATCATCCCGTTCAACTTCTGCTTCCGCTGTGGCCTGGGCCCAGTCGTAGTACTTTTGTGGTTGCTCCAGCAATTCATCGTCCAAACGGTGCTTGTTGATTCTCAAATCCGCCCTATATCTATTTTTTGCCATTATTCGGTTTCTCCAGCCTCTTGCGCGTCGGCGTCAATGTAGCCTTCATTCCAGATTTTAATATCTCTTTCCTTTGTATAAGGACAGGAATCGGAACTTTCCCCTTTTCTGAATGCTTCCGCGCCTTTGTAGTAAATATTCAATTGCTTTTTATTCATTTTCCCTCCTTAATCTTGTTTTCGGTTTTCCTTGCTAATCTTGTAGCACCAAGTGGTTTGAATACATTCTTTTGGTGTGCAACCTTGATCATATGGATAATTAGTGCAGGGTACCATGTGGCAGGCAAATTAGAAAGAATATTTATTAAGTTATCCCATCCGAGAGCATCAATACCAGCGCATTTTGGAAGTATTTGATCTTTACTTCCAAAATGCGCCTCACCAGATTTCTGATCACCTCCTAAGATTATATCTCCACAATGAAAACATCTGTAATGTTGGGCTTGATAATCGATTGAAAGTGGATTGAAATGGCATTCCCATGCTTGATGGTCATTATCTCCGCAGACGGCGCAGCAATTACCATCTGGTTTTAATTGTTCCATGGCAAGTTTGCATTTATGTATTATTTCTACATAGTCGCGTTCTGTCGGCAATCTTTTCGGTTTAGGTATCTGCATAGCTAAATCCTAAATGTTTCTTGCTTAATATTGTTTTTCTCCGCTTTTTTCTTCTGGGCAGCATTGATTTTGCGAAGTTTGTGTCCGCATTTCCGGATGAAACGCATTCGCCTTTGAAAAGTCTTCAAGGTATACATTTCACCAACGCGCAGGACAAATAATTCATCATTTTCTTTCTTATCGATAGTGAATAGGGCGTCGACCTTTCCTTTAGTGGTGATGTATGTATCACGGAAGACATTATAGGATTGATTGAGGTACTGGTTTGGTAGTTCTTCGCGGCGTAATGCTTCAATTTTAACCACCTCAATTTTCACCGACGGAGTTGTCAACATTTGATCGCTGTGGAGTTTTCTTTGATATTGTTTAGCTTTTATTATTATTGCCATTTTCTCCCTCCTTTTAGTTTTTTATTTCATGTATTTTAAATTTTATTCTTAAAAATGGTTTAATATTTTCGGCAAATATTTTTGGATTAATATTTTCAGTCCCGGATGTATGACTAAGTTCCTGAATCGGATGAACCTGTCTGTGTTCAAGTATTATTTCCTCGATTATAACGTCATTTCTCGGTCTGGCATAATCGATTACTTCATTGATTAATTTGTCTATTATTTTCATTTTTTATCTCCTTCTCTTCCTATTATATACTGTTTTATCAGAAAGTCCGGGCGCTAATATCCGCATTAATCGGAAGAAATTTTTCATCCCTGCGATATAAAATGATTTATTATCAGGATTATGGAATGTTGCTGCTGGATGTAAACACCAAGCAATCCAACAACCATACTTTTCATTCCATGTAGTTCTGCCGCTCATTCCGGTAATACCAGATTTTATTCCTTCAAAGAATTGAAGAGAAGTGTTACCAAATGCAAGAATTAAAACGGGTTTAATTTGCTTTAATTCATCATTAAGATATCTGGAAGTACATTCTTGAATTTGCTTTGAGTTTGGTTTTCTACTTTTGCTTGGATAGCATTTATTGATATTGGTTACATGAAATAATGATCGTTCATATCCTTTTCGATTTATATCTCCCCAGAGTAACCCTCCTGCCGGTGCTTCTTCGTAAAAACCCCAACCAAATTGGTCTTCCTTTGGACCAGGTGCTTCTCCAGCTAATACTATATTATATTTTCCTGGGCTGGGCATAACAGGTCGATGGCATTCATTTCTCAATTTGCAAGCAGTACAGGATTGTAGTTCATAATATCCATATTTCTTGAATCTTCTCCTTTTAACTGCATTGCCGCCAAGTTTTTTAAGTTCTTTTGTCTCCCCATTCAAAGTATTATCAAGTCGATCCAAACGGATACTACCTCCAAAGAGATTATAAAGATTTTTGTAATTCTCTTTTGGATTAGAAACCACTCTAAAATCAAAGTATTCACGCATTTCTTCGGTAATTGTTGTGTCAGTTGGATCATATGCCTTGATGGCATCGAGTTTCTTTCCCAGATCACCAGGATGTCTTTTTATCTTTTTAACTTTCATTTTATTTTCCTTATTAAAGAATTTAGTAATTCCAGGATCATCGTCTTTTATTCCACCACCTCTTGCTGCCTCAACTGCTTTGACAGGTCCAAGTCCTCCAACTTCTTTAAATGGAATAAAAAGCATATTATCACGCGCAACCCACTTGGTAGCATGGCTGATACCAATCTTCGGCAGTCGCATTACAAGTCCGAGCCGATATGCTTCTTCCACAATCTCTCTTTTTTTCTCTTTTGCTCCAAATGTTAATGATGCACAAATAAACTCTGTCGGATAGTAATGCTTTATCCACATACACCACATTCCAAGGATTGCATATTCCACAGCATGGGCCCGGTTGAAACCATATCGTGACCACTTTTGCAAACCAGCCCAGAATTGCGTTGCTTCACGTTCTGAGAATATCTTCGTTTTCCGGCAACCGCGCATGAACTTCCGTTCGAACTTCTTAAATTCTTTGGCATCACGTTTCTTACCAATAATTTTTCGGATTTTATCTGCCGTTTCATATGGTAGACCAGCAACCTTATTAATTACTGCCATAATCTGCTCTTGAAAGACAAGAAGTCCGTAGGTATCAGAAGTTAATTCTTCATAAACATGGTGCATTTTGTCCCAGTGTTCTCCACGTTTTCTCTTTATATAATTATCGGTCATTCCCGATTCAGTTGGGCCGGGTCGTACGAGAGAGATTGCATGGGCTATATGATTAAACTCTTCCACACCCATGTCTTTGATCAAATTTGTCATTGCCCAAGTATTTATTTGAAATGCTCCTACCGTATTGCCCTCACTTATCTCCTTTAGCACTTGTGGGTTTTCAAGTTCAAGGAGATCAAGTTCGATGTTTTTGTTGTGGTTCTGTTTAATGAGTTCGATGGCATGGGATAGAATAGAGAGGAGTTTTAATCCAAGGGAGTCAAGTTTCATCAAACCGACAAATTCTGTATCATCCTTCTCCCAATTAATGTTTCTTCCTTTTTTGGTATCGATAAGAACACAACGACCAGACTTGCCGATTTCTTGCATGGAAACAATGATCGCCGCGGCGTGCTTTCCATAGTTCTTTACCTGCCCTGCAAGTTGTTTTGCATACTTAATTATCCTCGGATAATTCTCTGCAAACTCTTGACAGACCTGGTATTCATCAATAGCGTTTTGAATCTTTTCCGCTTCGGTACCAGGGAACTTATCATCAATCATTTTTGTAAAAGAGTTCGCTTCACCTTCGCTAACCTCAAAAACTCTGGCGACGTCTTTGACTGCCGCTTTTGCTTTCATTCTATTGAAAGAAGAAACACCGGAAATATTTCCTTCCCCATATAATTCTTCCAAATGTTCCTTAATAAGGTGGCGCTTTGTGTCTTCAAAATCAATATCAATATCCGGATAGTCAATACGATCTTTGTTAATAAATCGATCAAAAATCAAATTGTGTTTTATTGGATCAACAGAAGTAATTCCGAGGAGATAAGCCATTAAACTTCCGCCAACAGAACCGCGGCCGGGTCCAATTAAGATTCCTTGTTTCTTGCACCAACTGCATAGTTCCCATACAATTAGAAAGTATCGTGTAAACTTTTTCTCCACGATAAGGTCGTATTCCATCTTTAATCGCTCTTTGTATTCAGTATTATGGGAAACACTTCGATGGAATCGATCCCTATAACCGTCCACGCAAAGTTGCCAAAGTGTTTTGTTTTCTTTGTCTGGATCAATACCTGGGACATGTGGAAGTTTAATGTCTCGTTTTGGGATTCTGTAGTCCGAACATTTTTCTGCAATCTCTAAAGTATTAATAAGGAATTTTTCATTATATATTCCAACCGCTTTCATTGCTCGGATCATTTCGTTAGTTTTACGAAGATGAAGTCCGTGGAATCCAAAACTCCATCTTTTAGGATCATTCCATGTTACCTTACGCTGAATTGCGAGAAGTACATCATGGACTTTCCAATCAGACCGATCAATATAATGGCAGTCATTAGTGACGATTACTTTTACTCTTGTTTCTTTGGCAAGTTTCAGGATTCTTTTGTTATGCTCCGCCTGGATTTTAATATCATGAGGCATTAATTCCAGATATAGATCATCTTTCATTCTTTTATGGAGTTTATGAAAGAAATCAATACCGCCTTCAACATTAATGAAACTCATAACACAAGCAGTTCCAATAACCAGTCCGCGTCTGTATTTCATCAAAGTTTTGAAATCAATTCTTGGTTTGTAGTGATAGCCCTCCAGATTTGCTATGGTTAGCATTTTGCAGAGATTTCGAAATCCGGTGTTATTTTTTATCCATAAAGAGACGTGACCTCGGACCGCTTTCTTCTTCCATTCATTGACCAGGTAACCTTCGCAACCGAGAATTGGTTTGATTCCTGCCTGGTCACATGCTTTCTGGAATTTAATAAGTCCATCGATATTACCGTGATCAGTACAGGCCAAGAATTTCTGACCATTAGCCACGGCCTTCTCCGCATATTTGGACGCAGAGCCGAATCCATCAAGTTGAGAATATTCGGAGTGGAGATGTAAATGGCAAAAGTCTTCTTTATTCATATTTTTTTTCACTCCATAATAAACAGGGGCCTTGTCCTGAACCAACAATATACCATCCTATTTTTTTATGCCTTCCGATGCCAATAAGTGGCTCGGAGTTATCAACTACTTCCTTGCATTCTTTTGGCATTATGTCATAAAAATGTTTCCATAATTCAGAAGGAAGCATTATTTTTTCAAGTTCTAAATATCCAGTTTCTTTTGTTCTCATAAGAAGCATTCCTTTTCTTCCGTATTGAATTCCGGATTGTCGAACGTAAAGTAAATATTGTTAAGTCCAAGAATCTCAATCAACTCCATGGCCGACATCTCTTTCAATCGATCAATTGTGAAACCTGATATCGCTCCTCCGGCTTTATGTATTGATTGGAGAAGACTATGGAGACAAGCCGTCCTTGAAACCAGGACGTATTTATTCTTGATCATTTCCATCATCCTTTCCGAGCAATTCTTTCGCCGCGATGTTTTTCCATTGTTCTTTCCATTGTTCTTTGTTTTTCTCAATCTCTTCTATTATATCATCCATTATATCATGCTTTAAAAAATATGCCGTGAACGATTTAAAAGCAATTCCAATCCATGACGCCAGTAATGCGTTTCCTTTGGTGATCTCCTCAAGTCTCTTGGATATCTTCGCATATCGAGACATGAACCGTTCTTGATTGTTTTCGGTGATTATAGCTATATGTGGATGTTCAAACCTTAAATCTTCTACTATGTTTCCTTGGGCAATCTTCCATATCAATTCATACCTATCCGTGTAGTATTTCCCCCAGTTCTTTTTGATTCTCTCCCATACTTCTTCCGTGTAGTTGTCGAATACCTCTTGGATAACTTCGTGAATATTGGTACAGGAGAAGAAAACGCGGGAGCCAATTGGTGGGATATAATTTGGAGTGAATCGATCATGACTCCAATTAATGTGTTGCATCGTGCCACGACAGAAAGGACAACCAACCATGAATGGTGTTACTCCGTCACGGCTATTCCAGATGATTTCTACCTTGCCGCATTCCTCGCATCCATACTCCATCAAGGCAAATGCTTCATGTGGATATTGAAAGGAGTTTTTCATTTGGATATCCATGAATGGCGGTTCTTTGATTGTTAATTCTACAGACGGTTTGTTTTCCATTTCCTCACCTCACGGTTTTAAAATATAAAGTTTTTCGGCAATATCGAGTAGGCGATCAAATTGCTTCTCGGTCACCTTCATTTTCTCTCCATGCAGGCGAAACTTTTGGATCAAGTTGTTAACCAGGTCTACCTCAAATTGTGTCATCATTACCGTGTGAGGGTGGAGGTCCCTCAGAGTGATGATAAGGTCAGCAACTTCCTCCTGATCAATATTTTTGTCTTTGTCTTCTTTTGGGTAATATGCTGCCATGTTTTTTACTCCTTATTAAATTGTTAATTGTTACGCGCCGGCACATTACCAGCCCCTTTATTATATTGTTCTTCCATGCAATATCTCCTACTTTCCGAAACCGATTGCGTTTGTAGAATTTAATTGCCTGGTAATTATCTGCTTTGACGTTTAGGAAGACAGTTCTACCGTGGCAAAACTTCTCTATAATTTGGTGAGCGTAACCGCTCTTTGGGGATGTATTGATTAATTGGTGGAGCATGTAAGAACCTTTCGGAGCAAGTACTGTTCCGAGTCTTACCGCCTTGACGTATTTCTGGAAGACTATGACCACGCCTTTTTCAAATATAACCAAGTCATTGTCGATCATACGCTGGAGATAATCTTTACGAATATGAGAAAAGATATCCCTTAATTCGGTCATCCTTTTAAAAATAAAATCCAGATCTTTCTCCGTTGCCATTTTAAACTTTTTGGAAGACATATATTTTCTCCATCTTTTTCGGTGTGTCTTCACAACCAAAAAGACTATTCATCGGAAGCGCCAATATCTCTTTTAGGTTTCCGAATATTTTTGTGCCAAATCGTTCCGCATCTCTACCACAAGGATAATTTTTACCTTTAATATTTATATCTGCAATATTTATTATAAAATAACCACCAGATTTTAACAGTTTGTAGCAGTTCTTTATGGTCTTGCGAAGGAAGAAGATTCTCCACATGTCGTAGGTTGGGTATTTTTTAAAAGATTGCTCATTGTCTTCCGAGTAAAGTTCTTTGCAGAAGTAGGGAGGAGAAGAAAAAGCAAGATCGATAGTGCTATGGAGTTCGTTTGGACAAAATGCTTCAGCAATAGTTTTGTGTATAACCGCTTTATTCTTTGCATGGAGAAATCCTATCATATTATTGAGGCCATCAACGGCCGGGGTTGAAGGGTCAACTCCAATATATTTCGAAGTCCTGGCATACTTGCTTGCAAGAAATCCAGAAAGTCTCCCGCCGAACCCAGCGCAAAAATCATAGGCGACCGAACCGTTTCGGAGATACCGTTCATATATTGCTTTTGCTGCGGCTGGCCTAAAGTTTGTTGCAAATTGATGCCATTCTATTCGTGACAAGTACGAGCGGACCGATGTGTTGGTTATCTTTCCACTGTACTGGTATGCCATTCTTATTGATTTTCGGAGAAGTCTTCTTTTACTGAATGCATCAACTGGACTTCCCATCGAGCCGAATACCTTCACGGTGTATTGGTGTGGCATAAAGTGTTTGCAGAATTCAATGCCAGCAAGGCCGGTTCCAACTGAGTAGAAAAGTCTGCCTTTATAGTCATAGCGTTTTGTGATGACTGGCTTTGATTCCAGGAGTTTTTTAAAGTCTACCAACAATTCGTGAGGAGTCAAAGAAACAAAAGGGAAGCCGACGCACTTATAATAATTGTATGCTTCCTTTAATATCCAGTGGTCAACGTTTTTTACTTCAATCATGATAGAATATCCTTATATTTTTGCAATAGTACTTTCCGCCTATGTCCATTTTTAAATTTTATTTTAATTCCACAATTCGGACAATATTTATAACTGGATAAAATTTTGTCACATGTACATTTAGGACAATTAAACCACTCGGTATATAATTCGTCATATCCAGTACTATCATCAATATCTATTTTTATTATCATTTCGGCTTCTCCATTCCAAATAATGATTCTGGTTTTATGTTCATCCTGCGATACAATTCAATGGTTTGGCGTCCATGTTTGCTATTACAATTGAATGCACGGCAAATCTTCTGGAGTAAAATTGGTTCTTGTTTCGGTTTTTTCTTTGGGTACCGAACCCATGGAGCATTTTTAGTGCCGACAAATTTCCGATAAATCAGAAGCAAAAGTTTGTTTGGGATTCGACCAACGAATTGATTGCATATAATGGAGATAACAAAATCATCCGTTAATGACATTAGACGGTTGGCCATAAAAGGAGAGGTTAAATCCATATCGTCGTCGGATTCAAATATCTCCTTAAATTCAGCGAATATCGGATTACCCTTTTTGTTTATCATATTAGTTATTCCATCTTTTATTATTAATTATTAACCCAACATGACCGGTTGAAACCATAAATACTTTCCCTAACTCCTTTTGTGTATACTTACCAGTCTTATATAAATTCCTTATCCATTTTACTTTCTTTTTGGTTAGTTTGGATTGGGAATTATTCTCACCATAACTATTCCTTAAACCAATTTTAAAAGCGTGAATTTTATTATTTGAAGATGTTACCCACTCCAAGTTTCCTATCCAATTAAACGACTTATCTCCATCTTTATGATTACATTCATGAATTGGAGATGGTTTTGTCGGACCGAAGTATTCCAGGACGAGTCTATGAATATAAAATGTTTTCTTTTTACCAAATTTTGATAATGTTATTATTTTATAATTCCATTTATTTTTGCTTTGTTTTAGAATTATTTTGTTTCTGATAGACCTAATCCTACCAAAATTCGATACTTTGTAATGCCAACCCGATATTTTCTTCCATTGTTCCATATTTTAAAAAGTAATATTTTTAATGTCCATATTTTGCATAATTTCAATTATACATGCTGTTGCATTGATTTCTCTATCAATAACCGAATTATCTTTTAGCATATACTCCGCAACGGTGATTGCTGATGCCGCTGCCGCTTGATTATCTTTCAATGCTGGAATAAATTCATCAATCAAATACTTCCATAGCCACCTGAATGAAACCGTACCAGCCCATTTTTCTCTTATTGCTCCAATCTTGCCAAGTTCAAGTAAAGACTTCAGCAAACCCAGATCAATATCACCTTCAAGCAAGTGGTCGAGGTTCATTTTACCACCGATAGAGCATGACTGGAGATTGTTCAATACGGTTCTGATATCAGGAAAGAACTTATCAACGATGGTTTGGACATCCTCCTTTGAATGCTTTACTCCTTCAGATTTCAAAATCTTGGCGCAGTACCGGACGATTTTCTTTTTCGGAATTTGTTCAAACTGGAAATGTTGACACCTGGAATATATTGCTTCATCGATTGCGCCGAAGTCGTTTGCTGTAAAGATAAAGCGGCAGTTTTTGACGTACCGTTCGATGGTATTCTTTAGACCACGCTGGGCGTCACGGGTTAAACCGTCCGCTTCATCGAAGAAAACAATATTTGTCTTGTCTTTCTTCCGGCGCATTGAACCAGCGAAATGTCTTACTTTCCCTTTAATGACACCGACACCACGATCCTCGCTTGAACCATTCAATTCCAATTTAGAACTTGCACAATGATCAATCAAAATCATAGCAAGAGTTGTCTTCCCGCTACCTGGTGGCCCAGTAAAGAGTAAATGTGGAATCTGTTCTTCCTCAATATATTCTTCCATTTTTGCTCGGCATCGATCATCGAGAGAAAGAGCCGACAAATCCTTCTGCCGATACTTTTCGTACCAAATCAGTTCTTTCATTTCTTATTCCTTTCTAACGGAAATGCATTTGGATAATTGATCATTCTTGGAGGACCATCAACGAAAGGAACCGTTTTATCTCCAGATTCATATCTATTGTATAAAACAGCATGAACACCAAACATTAATGCTTCCTGCTTTTCTTTTGATATGTCGTGGCAGTTATCTGTAATTTCAACAACTATATCTAAAAGTTGCTTACCGTTCAGTTTATGAATTTGCAAAACTGCTTCGGCAATTATTTTGATGTTTTTGATCATTACTCTTCCTCCTCGGTCTCTCCTTCAGCGGACGGGAGTAATGCCCAAATGGTTTCCGAGTCAGTAATAAGTACCGGCTTAGAATCACCAATCCATAGTTGCGGTGGGTTTTCTTCATCGATTTCGATAGTGGAAAGAACCTTGTCAAGAAAATCTCCATTGACCTTAAGGATGATATTCTCTCCATTGCCGTCAACGTCTTCGACCTCACCATCAATAGTAATGGAAAATTGATGCTCAATATCAGAGCCGATGGTTATAGTGATTTCCGACCCGTCGTATGCAACCTCGGTTGTTTTTGACTTCGAAAGCCCAACATAGGAATGGAAGTCCTGTATGACTTCACGGGTCAAAACAACTTTGTATTCCTGCATACCGCGGAACAATTCCGCTGTGTCTTCTTCTGGGTCATCTTTATCCAGGACGGTAGCAATCATTGACGGATCGGATAGAAGATACTTCATCTGGCGCCGCTTGTCTTTGCGTATAAAGATCAATTTGTTTTCGCTCAATGAAGTATTGATCACCGGCTCCTTGATTGTTCCAAAGAACTTAATCAACGAATCGATGCCACCGAGACCGAGTTCAAGCTCGTTGCTTTTCTGCTTTGAGATGGTAGCAGAAGTCACAACTACCAGATTGTTTGACAAGTCAACCGCTTCAATATAACATTTCTTACCATTGACCACTGCCACAGCGTCTTCAATGATGCCGCCCAAGTGAACACGCTTCAATAGTGCAATGAAGTTTTTTGTGCGAATGGTTAGCTTGCCGGCACTCTTATTCCGACGTTTCATGATACTTTTCCTTTCAATTATAAAGATTGAATTTGTAATAATATGCAATCATGACTTCCTTTGCCATATCATATGCTCCGATCAACATGCAATTGTACCAGATACGGAAATGGATAGACATGTCATAAGCAAGGATATTTCGCCGGACAATTATTTGAAGTACTTTTGGCGATATGTTTTTTCATATATTCCACGATAAAAAAGGGCGTGGGATAAACACCCACGCCCTTCGGTTTTGAGGATTTAATTTGTTCTTACTTCAGGGCGCTGCCGATCTAATCGTCGTCGGACGCGATGGAGACTTTTCCATCAGACAGATCACCGGAGTTTTTATACAGGATATTGATGGCACAAGATTTGGCAATAGATTTGGCGATGGTGCGAACGGCCATGTTGATGCATTTGTCGGCGTCTTTTTTCTTCTCTTTGCCGATCAGTTTGGCAATATCCATGATGGACATTTCACTTTTCTGGAGTTTTTCATAGATCTTGGCCGGTAGTGAGTCTTTCCGCATTCCTTTCGGAAGTTTCCCACTTTTGTCTTTATCGGCCGCCTTGCCCTTGCCTTTACCACCTTTATTGGCTTTATTGGATTTGGTGGATTCGGCCTTCTCTTCCATGGCGTCCAGGATTTCCTCGATGGCATCTTCGGACTCATCCTCCCAATCTTTTTTCTTGGGGAGGTCTACTTCAAGACCATTTTCTTTCACGAAGGCCTTGACCTCTTTATACTCCATGTCGCCGAGTTCTTCTTCCAGGGTGTCGCGGTCGAATTTGCCACCGGCATCGCCGGCATCACCCGATTTGGCCTTCTCTTCCATGGCGTCCAGGATTTCTTCGATGATGTCTTCGGATTCATCTTCCCAGGCCTTTTTCTTGGGCATATCGATGTCAAGGCCGTTGTCTTTGATATAGGCCTTAACCTCTTTATACTCCATGTCGGTCAGCGTTTCTTCCAGTTCATCCCGGTCGAAATCGCCGGCGGCGCTCTTGGCATCTTTCGTACCACCCTTGGCATTGCCGCTCTTGGATGACAGTTTCATGATTTCATCGATAACTTTGGAGAGATTTTTCTTGGTCACTTTGGTCTTGATTTCAAGATCATTTTCTTTGATGTAGGCTCTGACCTCCTTGATTTCCATGTCTTCCAGCTCATCACGGAGGTCATCGCCGCCGGCTTCGCCTTTAGATTCGCCGTCGAATTGATCCATGACGCGGACATAAAATTTGATAATCTTTTTGTCCACTTCATCAGTCTTGCCATCGTCATCAATTTCTTCCATGGCGTTCATGAAATCCTCGGCGAGTTCTTCCGAATCATCGGTATCGGTATCGACCGACTCGTCGGTCAGTTCCAACTTGTTCAACGCCTTTGCATTTTTCTTTAATTCTTCCAATGTGACTTTTTTTGCCATTGTTTTTTCTCCTTTAGTATTTAGTTACGTGTAAATGAATTCAACTTCAAATATTAATGAAAAGTATCTCACCTCCTCTCCCACTTCTCACTTCCAAAAATTCATGAATTTGGTAGGGTAGATGGGATTCGAACCCACAAAAACATAATTTCCGCACCCTTTACTCCAGCAGAGGTGGAAAAATAACCACATAACTGGCCGCGCTGGTAGCAGTAATTATGTCGCGTTTTACCGCTGACACAAAAGCCGCCTTTACCATTTTTGGCAACTACCCCACAATTTCCGTGATTTCAAAGAACAATGAACTTTCACTTACAAATATATTATAACATGGTTTATAATTTCATGGAATCCTAATCATCGGTCCTTTTGGTTTTACAAACTTGGTAATCCTTGGATTTATCCCACCACCATTCTGAGTCAAGAATGACATTACCGGTTTCCAGGCGTTGTGTCATCATAATTTCCGCTGAATGTAACCGTCCTTTGCGCCTAAAGAGCATCCCAAGACGTTCCAACCCGAGTTCGTATTCAAGTAATGTTTTATTTAAAGTTAAGCGCATATCAATATGAGCATCTTTAGTTTTACTTTCACTCGTATCCATAACATCCAAGGAACGTTTATTTCTTGCTGCTTTTACCCCTTGATCAGCCACGAAAATGGCACAATCCAATTCCTGAGATAAACCAGCGATTTTCTTCCAATTATAATCAATATTAAAACGATCCATTAAAACACCTTGAATTGGTGCCATAATATCTGGATAATCGATTGTTATACCATGAGGTTTAAAATTCTTTTTTCTTATATACCGATAAATGTATTCAATAACATCATCCAATGTAGCAGAAAATCTTGGAAAACATTTTATCCGATAATTTCCGATTCCGTACGGTTGTTTTGCCTTTATCCCGGAATATAATCGTCTTTCTGTCATTACTTTAATGCGTTTTGTTTTGAACCAGATTGCTGGAATAAACCTCTTCGTCCGTTTGGCATTTGATCTTGTTCTTTCTTCCCTGCATTTTGTACATACCTGCCAATGTTTGTTTTCATCATATGCCGCAATATCTTCCGGATAGAGAAGTAAAGCACTTTTATTTAATGGCTTTCTAAGTACTTCGCAAGTTCCATGTTGATTATTTTGACAATCAAAAATTGGAAAGACAATTTTTCCAGCATGGTCTTCATCTATTGCAAATCCTGTTTCACGCTGCCAAAAACGTTCCTCTTTATCTTCTGTTGGCATTTCAAGATTGATATCAAGCCATTTTAATTTATTATAAATCACTCCAGTCCGTCCAATTTCCTGAGCAGTCCAAGTTTTACCTGATTTCTCGATTCCTGTTATCGCATATAATTTTGATTTACATATCGGCCCCATAAACTCACCGACGGCGCCTGGCATTCTAAATAAAACATTTTGATCTTTTTCTTCGGAGTAATATTTCCGAACCGCTTGGATTGAGCCCGGTTTTGCTGTACCAAGATCTGGATCCTCTTCATCGTCAGATATCTGCGTAAATGAATCAACTACTTTTCCAATATCATCAACTTCATTTCTCTCCAATTTCTTTGTCAATTGGTCAATAACTAACTCTGCCTCCATTCTTTTCTGGAAGCGTGGTATAACTTCCTTTTTTATAAATTCAGGATCAATTCCGTCTTCTTTGAATTTTGAAAATTCAGTAGCGAGTCTATCTAAATACTCTGCAATTATATCCGCTGTCTCCTTATTCATTGCCTGTTTATTATAATTATAAACTTCTTGTATAGTTTGTTTTGGTGCGCGTTCATATTCTTTGAAATATCGTACCAACCATCGGAATACATGTTGAAAGTAAAGCCCAAAATGCTTCGTTTTTATCTGACCAGATTTATACTTCCGATAGATATATTGCATGATTTCACTATTCATAATCATGTGGCTGAGGATTAGCCATTCATCCTCTGGTTTTATTTCGATATGTTCAATCAGGTTAGAAAGTTTCTCTTTAGTAATCATAGTCGCCGTTACCTTTCAACTTCTTCAATACGTGGTTTTATATCAAATTTATTCGTTCGTGATGTTCAAACATACCCCATTTTTTAAGTGCATCTGGAATTGTATTCCGCCAGAAATAATCGGTAAGGAGATAATTTGTATTCTTTACATGAGTATTTTGATCGGAAAGAATAATGTCTTTCAAAATACTTATTAAATCTCTGGCAGATTTTATTCTTGATTGGTTTGCGTCACGGAAGATGAAACATTTTTCAACAAACCTAACCAAGTTGTCGTGTTCATGTGACTTGATATCTGGAGACTTTTTGAAATCAAGCCAAATCTTCTCCATTTCTTTAGTGAGTTCTGGATGTGAATCCTTTTGACGTTTTACAAAATATTCCTCAATGTGGTCCTGCCCTTTCGCAAATTCCTTGAACCATGACTTTACCCCTATCCGCTGAAGTGCTTTTGATCTATTTATAGTTTCAGTATGATATTTGAAAAACTCATAAACTGTTATTTTCTTCATTGGATTATAGATGAAACGAGGATTGGAGAAATAACTATTTCCAAGCCTAAAAATATCAACCAGTGAAGATCTATACCGGCGGTAATGTTTTTGTACGAATTCAAAACTTTTTTTATAGGATTGCGAAGATTTTCGGTGGGAAACAAACCAGTGGAGTTTCATAATTTCGGCAAGAATCTTTTCTGTGACTTGATCTAAGGAATTATGATTTTCCCTGACAAGTTTTCTTTTTTTCTTTTTTGTTAAATTGCCAACTGTTTTCTTTTCCGGTAATAGTTCATACAATGCTTTCCGTAATGGAGATTTTTTACGTCTACGGTAAACGAGTTTTCCATTTGCTACTAAGGCATCCATCGAATTGTTTTCCAACATATTATGTGGTAACGACGACGGCCCCAAGGCCGGAGGAGTGTTATCTACTTTTTCCGAAAAAGCCTCTTGACTTGCTTTTTCGTCAAGTAGCATATGGACTATATCTGGAAGATATAGGACACCACGTACACACATACCCCTACGCGTGGAGGAATCCAAGTAAAATTTTACTTGCAAATATAGGTTTTCCGGAGATTCATCCATCAATCTTGATCCGGTTATCCTTGTTTTAAAAACCTTTTTCTTTTTTGGATCGAAAAGCCTTACTGATAATTTTATTTTTATATCTTTGAAACCCCGGAGAGTTTTAATTGTATTTATTAATTCTCCGTTCGTTTTAAATGTTCTTCCAATTTCGATAGTTGTTTTATAAATCATACTATCACCATGTTTAAATTGTTTAATCCTGCTTTGTGCCTTCATGTTGGTTGATCGATATATTAGAAACACAATACAATATAAGACTTGATAATAAAATTGATCACCACTGCGTTCTCCTCATTGGATTACTAATTTGGAAGAAGACTCCAACCGGGTCAATGGTCAGTTGATTTGGTGGGAATTGGCTGAAGTCTTCCTCCAAATTAGTAATCAAAACCAACGGCGCGTTTTATTTCCTCAACGTGGGTATTTTTTAATTTTCCAGGATCCTTGTATTTATTCAATTTTAGAATATGAGTTCTCCTGGCAATTGGCGCCAAGATGTTTGCGACTCGTTTTGATTCTCTTCGTCCTGTTTTATCATTATCATAAAATAAATATAGGTTATTGATTTTCTTTGCTGCCAATTCCAATATACGTTGTGCAGTGATCTTTACTCCCATAAAACAAAATGTTCCATCACCCATCTTCCAAACATCAGTTGGACCTTCCACACAAAATGCATCTTTATATGGTTTGATGGAATCAAGGTTGTAAATTGCTTCACGTGGATCGATGACGCAATCCAGGCGTGCCGCTGCCTTGTATCTTAATTGTTGAGAATCTGTAACATCACGGGAAGTATAGGCGACAAGTTTATTATTTTGATAGATTGGAATGATGATTCGAAATTTGAATGGACCGTGGGTATAACAGGCAAAAAGATTATATTTCCGTATAATCTGACGCGGGTTAAACCCACGGCTTTTAAGGTAGCGGAGATGGATGGAAGGGAATTCTTTTGTTGCCTCTGGAGGTAATTGGGCCCGTTGGAGTACATTAAAAGGAGATTTGGTGTTTTTATTTTCTGACGATTCATCTCCAACGGGTCCAGTTACATCCAGAGACTTAATAATTTTTTTTGCTTCTTTGAGAGTACAACCAACAATACTCTTAACAACATTGCCGAAATAATGGCTTCCACACTTCCAACAGGAAGTTTTCAGATCTGATTTCCGAATACCAAGGTGGTTGCTTTGATCATCACAAAACATACAATTGATATTAATCCAACCCTTGGCGACGTTCTTACCGCTCGTCCAGTACTGTACTCCATATTCCTCAAAGAAGTCTTTTAGATCCATTTAAAATCAATCCTTGCATTTGTGTTCTTGTCCGGCGAAAACAATTTGATTGCATTTTTTACAGGTGTAAGAGGTTGAATTCATCATAGAATCATATTTATTATGAAATGGCTTAAAACGAATTAATGCTTGACCGTTCATGCAGATCCAAATTCTACCGTCTTCGGCGATTTGTATCCCGAAATCTCCATGAACTGCGCTGATTTTCATATCTTGTTCTATGGAGATAATTCCATCCTGGTGTGTTTCATCATATGGTTTAATTTTCTTCTTTTCTATTGCCATTATTTTATCCTTCTATATTAATTTTATATTGTATTGGTTCTGTTGAAATACTTTTTCCACACGGACATTTAAATTCCTCATCTTCATCAAGATAAAAGTATTTTATTTTCCTACCACATGGACATCTTATTATAGAAGATTCAATATTTTCATTAGTTAATAACTGTCCATCAAATAATGTTATTTTATTTGTGTCTTTCATTTTTCCTCCTGTAAAGTTTACAATTTATTGCTATATCCATCTTCTTGTTCCAGCGTTCTTTGTTGAATAGTTTAACAGTTAACTTCCATTTTTTCTTCTCACACCCACAAGCGTTTTTCCTCCATGATAATTTTCCGATTGATCGGAAATGTTTACACCAGGCACAAAGTTTAATATCTGACATAATTAAATTCCTCTTTTAGATATCTCTCCATTTTTTTAAATCTACGGCGTAAAAATTTAAAATACTTTATACCTACTGTATTGTTATATTTTTCTTTTAGTGTTTTTACTCCAGCTTTTTCAGGACTGCATAAAATTATATAATGTCCATATTTATTTCCAACTTTGTTGAAGCAAATTTCTGCTTTATCTAATTTTATATGCCTTATTCCACATTCTGGGCATTTTTTCATTTTAACCACCCGAGTTTTTGGTAAATGCCAAAACGGAGAACACTGTGTTCAGCAAGGTACTTATAAGGATCCATGAAATCTGTTAACCTGATTTTATTTTTATTCTCCGTTGTTCTTAAACCACGACCCATAGCCTGTTTGATTCCTTTTTCTTCTTTTAGACCGGCAGCATAAATAATATGCCGAAGTGCTGGAATATTGATACCTTCTTTCCACACCTTTGTGCATATCGCTACCATTTTCTTTTCTGTTTTCATTTTACTTTTGACATTCTGGCGAATAAATCGATCCATGCTACCTCTTACAAATGAGGCATATATCTTCCTTGATTTTAACATGCTTTTGAGGATTTCTCCATGCTCAATTTTATCCACAATAATTAATACCACTTCGCCAGCTTTGATACTTGTAATAGTATCGGAGACAATTAGTTTGTTCCGCTTTCGGTTTTTCACAATTCCATATTGGTAACAATTAGTATATTTCCAACCACACTCCTTATTGGTCTCCACTGAATATGGAACACAAATCAGATTAACTTTAGGCTTTGCAATGATGCCAATTTCCACTCCTTCTTCTACCGTCAATTCCGCGATTGTCGGTCCGAACAAACCCTCATTTACAAGTATTTCATATTCCTTGGTTGGCTCGGTAGCAGTTAAAGCAATTCGAATTGGAGCAAGGTTATGAGACATTAACTTGCCGTATTGTGAATCCTCTTTGGCTGCATGGTGTGCCTCGTCTACAATGACGGCATCAAAATACGTCATTTGGTACTGCCTCGGCGCTTTGGAGAATGATTGAATCGTGGAGACAAGTATCATTGAATCATAATTATCCAATGATGACCATGAAATCTTCTTGCCGCCACCAAGCTGGAAGTAATCAAACCCGAACTTGTCAAGTTCTTCACAAGTCTGGGTTAATAAATCTTTTGTGTGACATAGAAACAAAATCCTTAACTGTGGAAACATCGACATAAAGCCGAGAGCAATTAAAGTCTTACCGGATCCGGTAGGAGCAATTACTCTTCCACGTTGCTTTATCGCCATTTTGCGGATTGCTCTTAATTGATCTTTTCGGAATGTGATATCTTTTAAATATGGTTTTTTATGCTTCGGTTTGATCTTATCTTGTTCGCCTTTGAATTTGATTTTGATTCCGTTTTTTCTACATTGTTTTTTAATACGAGGAAGAAGGCCGGTGTAAAAGTGACCGGCTGTTCCTTTTCTACCAGTGATTAAGGGAGAGGTAGTTTCTTCTATTCCACCAGATGATCTAACTTTTTTATTTTTCTTTCCTTTTAGAGACGTTTCTTGGACCCAGCGTCCACGCTTATAGAATGTTGATTTATATGATAGGAATGGCAGGATAATACTTCTGGCATGTTTGTTTGCATGACAGTGAACACTATCTAATATTGTTATTACTGGATTACTATCTAAAACGTTTTTACCCATCTTGATATCTCCTTAACCGCGGAGTCGGCAATCAGTTTTGATTTCCATATATCAGAGAAAACCTTGAAAATCATCCTCCGAGAAATCTTACCGAGTTTTGGAGTTTTGAATAATTCGAGAATTTCTTCTGGACAATTTAGGATTGTAGAAATGATTTCCTTTGCTTCATTTGAAAGCTGATCATATTCTTCCATCTTTATCATGAGTCTTTCCGGGTTGATGTCTTGTGACCTGAAAATAACCTCATAACCAGCTTTAACATCATCCGTTTCATTTTCATTCCGTGCAATGCGTTGAATATTATTTTGGAGTAATTGAAACGCGCAAAGGTAGTTAAAGTAATTGACCTTTTTAGCCATTTTGTCTCCTTCTCTTTGGGAGTCTTGTTTTCTTTATTTCACGACGGCGTGGGAGTTTTGATGATGTTCCAGTGAGTTTGTCCTTTGAACTTCTAATGAGGGTGATTGTGGATCCGTTCGCCATTATAATATCTGGTTTTTTCTTCCGTCTTCGTGGTAATTTTGAGGATGGTTTGACGATTTTTGGTTTTGATTTCCGCCGAGGCAAGATGAAGCCTTTCGGCATTCCATTTTTCTTCTTATCCCGCCTCAGCAATTTAAAACCTTTTGGAGTTTTTCTCCTTGGTATTACTGCAACTTGTTTGTCGGTTTTAATTCCATATTTGTCGCACATAGGCTTGATAATAATTTGATATTGCCGGCACTTTTCACATTCATTGTACATTGCAGGATATTTACCATGCTTTGAATATGCATGTCCATAGAGACATGTTGATAAGTGCTTCCGACAATTCAATTTATAACAATAAAAAATTGTCGCTGGCTTGAAACGGCGGCATGGGCGGGAATTGCTTTTAATGTCTTTCCGGCGTTTTATACAATATTTAGTGAGCTTCTTTTCCTTGGTACGGATACTTACAACCCGGCTGCCCATCCACTGTTCGCAATACAAGCAAGTGTGATTCATTGCAGTATCTCCTTACGAATAGTGAATCCTGGATTTTCTGGACAACTGACCATTTATTTGTTTATTGACCAAAATTATACCTTAAACGATAATAAAGCAAAAGTCAAGATAAAGAAAAGCGAGTCGGGATAAGCTCCCGACTCTGCTCTTGATTAGATATCAAGTCTCCGTTTCAGTTCCAAATTTGGAACATTCTGGATCCGATCGATAATCTTTCCCAACTTGCTACCCAACTTTATTCTCACCTGCTCATTATCTTTGAGCACCTCGGTGGAAGTTTTTTTCATTTCACGACGAAGGGAATTGATAATATTTTTGAACTTTATCTGATCGACATGACCCTCCCACAAGTCTTCCCATTTTGTGATAAAGTTCTCCACGCTTTGAACGGTCGCAGCATTAATCGAGCCGCTTTCACACTGGGTTTCCAATGTTTTAACTCGCTTGTACAGGAGATTTCCGATCATATTAATGGTCATCTCTTCCATTTGGGACACCATATTTCGAAATTTTTCTGCCTCTTTCTTATATAGGGAAGGTGGCAGAACACCGCTGTCCTTATCAGGAATATCAAATTGGAAAAAGTTCCAGTAAAAATAGAACTTGCTCCGAAGTCCTTGCTTTGATGGATATTTTTGACTCTTGTAATATGCGGGATACCGTTTTCGGAATTCCCTTTTCAAAGCAGAGTAGCGGGACACAAGTTCCTCAGTCTTCGAATCATACTCCGCTCTGATTTCATTGAACAGGTCGTCCAATTCAGTAATTTTATGCTTTGGAACAAAGAAGACATTATCCACTGGGAATGGCATCGAATTCATGAGCAAAGCATATTTGGCGCGCCGTCTCAAGTGCGCCAGATCATTTAAAATTGATCTATCGTGGATCAAATCTTGGCTTGCTTTCATGATTTCCCTCGGAACTTTGTCGCCGAATTCATCTGGATTCAGTTTTGTGGAAGCGTTCCATCTACCCATCTTTAAGGAGCAGAGTACTCCTTCCTTTAATCTGTCTTGATCCATTTTGTATCTCCTCTTCTAAAAGTTACTATCATCTGGCAGGGTCGGCGTATACGCCGACCCTTTACCAGATTATTCCGTCGGATTTGCATCTGTTTTTGGAATGAAGTAAATATCATCAAATTCATTTTTCATCTGGATGATTTGGATAATCACTCCGACGCGGCGTGTGAGAACGCGAATGGTGCTGGCAAACTTGCTTTTAGCACGTTTATCATCCATGCCATGTTCTTTCTTGAGGAGTTCAAGTAAAGTGGCCTTCCGGATGGGTTTCTCCTTGATTGCATTTGCAATCGAATAGATAGGAGTTCCAGCACGTTTGCCGAATAGTGTCTCCGTTTTCTTTCTTCGTCTGGGTAATGTGGCGGATGCAGATTCTTCCTTGTCTCTCTTCTGGCGCCGCCGGGGCAGTTTCGTTGTTGCTTCTTTTTTGTCCTTTTTCTTGCGCCGCTTTGGTAACCTTGTCAACGTCTTTTTCGGCTCGGGTTTGTCTTCCGATTTCTTTTCGTCTTTTTCATCGGCCGCTTGTTTTTGCTTTTTCTTGTCTGCCTCTTTCTGCAGTGATTCGGGATAATCACATCCGGCGAGTTTATGGGCCTGACCGAAGGCTAATCGCGCTTTACTCAAGAATTCTTGAGACGGGAGTGCCTTGCCGTCCCAGGATTCTTTGATATTGTTGAGTAAGAGAAGCGCTTGGGATACCACTTCATGCTTGACACCATCAAAAAATATCCGATCGCCAGCAACATGCTTGATTCGATACGTGAAATTAGCTTTCATCTCTGCCATAAACTGACCCTTGATCGATGAAAGCATATTGGCGAGCATCAACAATTGATTTTTGTCGGGCTCTTCTTTGTTCTCCGTAGCCGCCGGGTCATTCAATGGTAACTCCGGCTTTTCTTCTTTCGTTTCTTTTATTGGCTTGCTGTCTTTTTTCTTCCCGGCTGGGGCTGATTTCGGTTTTTTCTTTTTCGTCACTTCTTTTTTTGGAGTCTGCTTTTTCTTCTTTGCCGCTGCCTCTTTTTTTATATCTTTGTGAGTAGCGCCGGCCGCTTTCTCCGCGTCTGAATGATCCGAAGGGTTGATCTTGCCAGCCGCTTCTTTCTTCGGCTGTTCAACTTCAATCCCTTCCTTTGCGGAAATTCCGGCTGCTTGAATCAGGCCTTTATAGACGGCACCACGCATACATTTTTTGCATGAAACATTATTCACCGTCTTGTCATCTTCCGGAAGCATTTCTCTTTTCCGGTCGCACAAGGTGAAAACGTCATCCACGATAATGTGGACAACTTTACCGTCGCCTTTAGCGTAACCGCTGACCTGACCTGTTTCTTGTTTCTTGTCTGTCATGATGTTCCTCCTTATCTAATTTGAATGAATAAAACTTAATCTAATTTGAACGAATGAAATCTAAAAAATTGGAATGATATACTCCGGATAAAATTGAACTTCATCCTTTTTAATCTTCTTCTTTTTTACCTCCCTTCTAACTGAAAGTCGATGGTGTTTTGATATCAGTGATACCTCACCAAAATCAATTTGTTTCACAAGCACCGTATGGGTATTTATTTTAATGACCATTCCGGTTTTTCTTCCAGTAGACGTTTTGAAAGTCGCAAACACGATGCCCTCCTTTAATTGATATCAAGTCTTCGTTTAACAACTTCTTCCGCGTTTTTATCTGCGGGGACACACCTTACTTTTGCCCAGTCACGTAAAGCGTTTATTTCCTGTGACATTGTTTGGGCAATTGGGATAATGAACTGCTTTGACTCTTCGAGGGAACATTTTTTCATTCTTGACACGTTGACCAATGCTTCGATTTCAGCACCGGAGAAGTTGCTCATTTCCGGTACACCCTTTGCTTTGATCTTGTGTTTCTTGGCGTAGAATTGGAGGATGGTCTTCCGTGTTTCATCTCCAGGCAGATCAATATAAAAAGGAGAAGTATCCCAGCGACCAGGCCGGAGATACTCAGGCGGGATGCCAATGAAACTGTTTGCAGTTCCGGCAATGTAGACACCTTCAGGGCGGTTTTGAAGAAAATCTAACCATTTGCTTAGTGCTCTTTTGCTTGTACCGTGATCGCCATCTCCGCTTCCACCAGCCCCAGCAAATTGCTTTTCAAATTCATCAATTAAGACAAAGCAATCACCAATTGCAGTGATGATGGAAATAACCATATCGACATTTTTATCGGTATCACCGATGAACTTGGAGAAAAGTTTTCCCATATCCACAATGAGACCGAACTTTCCAGTTTCGCCGACGATTGCTTCAGCAAGAGAAGTCTTTCCGCAGCCTGGAGGGCCGACGAATAAAACTCCTTTTGCTGTTGGGTCTTCGATTGTATCAAGTATGAAGTTTTTAACAGCATCATACCCAACAACATCGGAGAAATTTCTGTTTGCTGGAATAACTCTCAAGAAACCAGTTTTGGAAAGCGCCTGTGCCTTATATGCGTTAATTGTTTCGGTGTCAATCTTTTTGTTCCGAATCAGCGACAAGGAGAAAACACTCTCTAATTCCTTGCGTGTCAACCCCTTCGAAAACCGGACGATTTTCTCCAAGTCTTCATCTGTTGGCATGAATTTTTCTTCCGGAACAATGTGATTGATAGTAGAAACAATTGCTTCCCTACCTGGTAACTCCATTTCCATAACAAGGATATCCTTGTCAAGTTCTGCTGGGATTTCGATTTTGTGGGAGACAATCACGAAACACTTGCCGGCCGCAGCCCATAGTGGGAAAGCATTTTTGATTGCTTGAATTGGCTGCGGCTTTCCAATGAACCAGTGATAATTGAAGGCGAACATGACCGAATTGTCATCTCCTTCAATTAGTTTTTTGATCGGTTCCATTGGATCGGGAGATTGAATTAAATCCCAGTAATGTGTGGAGAAGTTGATTCGATCATAAGACTTGATCATCGGCTCAATTTCTCTTTGCACCCGTTCTGGCTCGTCAGTCTTTAACCAGATTACTGGGAAACCAGCCCGAAGATAATCAACCATTTCTGTGTGGTGAATCATAATACTACCTCCTTTAATAATGTGTTATTGTTCTGGCTACCATCGTCAGGTCATACCCACCACAGTATGACGACGGGTCAAAAGACCCGTTTCGGTATTATTCTCCCTTAATATATGGTTAACTTCATTTGGATATCGCCGTTTTGCTGTTCGATTGTGATATTATCCCAAAGCGTGGTATCGATGTTTTGCTTCACCACCTCCATGTTGTAATCTTGGAGCAGATCGCCAAATTGATCCATGCTGCCTGTTTGACTTCCGAAATTATCATAATGGATTCGTCCTTCTTCGTCGATGATTAAAGGATACCTCCATTTGGATAACTCGATCTTGGCGACGCCTGAATGGGTCTGGTCGCGGTAGAATTCTCCGGTCACCTTGCCGTTTGCAACTTGCGTGAAAGTAATTCCTTTTCCAAGGCAAACTTTCTTTAGGGAATTCAGATCGGTGATTTTGTGTTTGAAAATGGATATGTGGCTCATGCTTTACTCCTTTTCCTCATAATGAATTGATCCCCAGAAACACCTGGATGGAATTGAGTCGGCCAGTGGCAAACAAGTTCGAAGCCATGCTTTTCTTCAAATTCTTGGATTATGGAAAGTAAATCCTTTGACTTGATTTTAAACTTTTTCGAGAAGTCAATTGGCATCGACCATGTTCCGTTGCCGTCTGCAATTCCCCCTTGAACATCTCCCATATTGATATGGAAGCATAACATGGTGATTTTATTTTTTGCCATCTTTACCCCTTTTTTTGTTATTGGTTCAACCCATGTTTCAAGCGGGAAGTGGCAACGTTCACCACCAAGTCCTTCTCTTCGGAGTAGTTTGAGGACTTCTTCCGCTTGTTCCTTGGTATCATGTTTATCGGTTGTCATATCATTATAGAATCCGTGACATGGATCCCATTTAGCACATGATTTCCAATTTTTCATAGAACACCTCCTATCCGCACCAGCCAGAGGGAAGACCGTCAGTTCCGCAGATGATCTGCTTTTCTTCTTCCTCATAGTAAGAGGGTTTGAGGTTGTGTTCCTCGGGTTCGCCAAAGATCCGTTTCAGGAAAGCAGTTTTCTCCAGACACTCACTACCTTTAAATCCGGTTGCTTCTGCTTTCACCGAGCCATCCTTTCCAAACGTAATAACTACCTGTCTCATGTTTTTTCTCCTTTCGTGTTAAGTTTCTGGCTCCATCGTCAGGGTATGACCACCACGTCATACCGACCGGGAAGTATTTCCCGGTTTCGGTTGAGTTCTCCTAAAGTTTTGCCGTGAGGTGCTCTGCGGCTTTCATGATAGCAGGACAAACCCAGTACAGAAATCCAAATCCGAATATACCAAGAATAGCAGAAATAACAATAGGTGTTAAACTTCTTCTCCTGTTAGCACTTACAAATCCGCAAAGGACGCATAAAGCGGCAAAAAAATATGCCAGCATATAAAACGTTCCGATGCTCATTTCCTCTCCTTTATTTAATGTTGAAATAATCAGTTATTGCCAAAGTGCCCAAAATATCTCCTTCAATATTGTTTTCTTCTCTGATATTATATTGGAAACAGATCATATAACGTCCGTCCTCTAATTCTATTCCGGTGCAACAATCCGTCCAACATTTTTCACTGCCGCAATATTCAATTAAATGGGCGTTTCCATTATGTCTTTCGATTGCTCTTTGAAGAAGTTGGTGGACCGCATTGGTCAATTTCTCCTCATCAAAATTTTCTGGAAGTATCATATGTTTAAACATGTCTTCTCCTCTTGTTTTTTCATTCTAAGTGGCTACCTTCATCAGGTCGTGGTCACCAACCACGACGACCGTGGAGAAGTATTCCACGGT
>JASFHE010000002.1:0-45087 GCA_050123415.1 Desulfobacteraceae bacterium
CAGGGAGCAGATTTGCGGAGAGCTTATTTGCAGGAAGCTGATTTGTGGAGAGCCAGTTTGCAGAAAGCTTATTTGCAGGAAGCTAATTTGCGGAGAGCTGATTTGCAGGGAGCAGATTTGCGGAGAGCTTATTTGCAGGAAGCTGATTTGTGGAGAGCCAGTTTGCAGAAAGCTTATTTGCAGGAAGCTAATTTGCGGAGAGCTAATTTGCAGAGAGCTGATTTGCAGAGAGCTGATTTGCAGGGAGCTTATTTGTGGAGAGCCAGTTTGCAGAAAGCTTATTTGCAGAGAGCTGATTTGCAGGGAGCCAATTTGCAGAGAGCCAATTTCCAGGGAGCCAATTTGCAGAGAGCCAATTTGCAGGGAGCCAATTTGCAGAGAGCCAATTTGCAGAGAGCTGATTTGCAAGGAGCTGATTTGCAAGGAGCTGATTTGCAAGGAGCTTATTTGCAGGGAGCAGATTTGCGGAGAGCTGGTTTGCAAGGAGCAGATTTGCAGGGAGCAGATTTGCAGGGAGCAGATTTGCAAGGAGCAGATTTGCGGGGAGCAGATTTGGATTTTTCCTCTGGAATACCTTTCCATTGTGGAGGCACACATATCAAAGGGGATGAAAGACTTTTTTCGCAGATGATTTATCATTTCACTCGGCAAAACTGGCAAGATTTAAACATGGAAACCCTGGTCTGGCTGCAGCAGATTCCGGAAAGAATACGAGATTCTTTTAAAAAATACCGGTCTGACGTGTAAAGGAGAAAACGACAATGAAAGACATTCTAAACCTGAAGACAGAAGAGTATAAACAACTCCTTAACTCTATCACCCTGCAGGGCTTTGACATAAAGACTCTGCAGCAAATGGAGGAGGACACTCGAAGACTCTGGGAGCTAGAACAGAAAGTTAATAGCCATATGTGGGAGAATTGAGCCATGCCAAAAATAAACATCTCAGCAAAAGATTACAAACAAATGAAAAATTACATGCCGGCAGATCATCCTCTTTTAAAGAGAATAAAAACAGACATACTTCTCGCCAGTATCCCAAAAGGTAAAGTTATAGAGGTAACTCTAAAAAGTAATTCTTATAGTGGCTGTGAAGTTGTTGTAAAAGCTGAAAAGATATCAAAATATTGGTGTATATCTCCGGCTCTTGAAGGTGTTCAACCTCACATATCCCGGAAAACTTTAACTCATATGCCCACAGGTTTTACTTGTGGGGTATATGGTTCTAGGGTTAAACTCCGTCGATTCTGGTTTGATCTGCCAAAAGAGATTCAGAAATATATGGATGTTAAACACCCGACTAAGTGGAACACCGCAAGTAAACTATATGTTGAAATGATCAGATATATCCAAGCTGGTATTTTAACATAGTGAAAATCAATATTGCCATGTGGGAGAATTAACTTGACTGAAAAAGCTCAAAAAGATAACATTGTCATTGCCCCAAAACAAAAAGGCAACCCCATATTGGAGGTTGCCTTTTTGCCGGGCTGAGGCTGAAAACCGCAACAGATGAGATAACCCTTTATATAGTGTATCCTATTATATAAAGCAACTATTTTTTGACCATGACACATATAACTTTTCTAAAACCAGAAGAAAATTACTGTTTCACATCAAAAACTTACCATTTAGTCGATAATAAACCCCGAGAAAAAGACAGCTACAGGATGGGGGAATATTTCTCCTTTAAGTCTTTTAATATCTCAACCCTGAAGCAAGCGTATGATTTTATAAAAAAATATTCAGATGGTTGGATTAGAATCAACGGCAAACCCCGACCAGATCTGGATAATCTTATAGAACCTGTCAGGCGTAATAATGTTAATTTCCCTGAAACGGAATCCAACCTGATAATGTTGGATATTGACGGATGGGCGTTACCAAAAGGTTACGAGTGGGATCTTCACAGTCCGGATGCAACCCATGATCTGATAGTCAAGATGTTGCAGATTAAAGGTTTTGACTACCTTACAACCTCCGACTTCATCTTCCTTTTGACTTCCGGGCAATGGGAAGCTGATAGGCTTAACTGCCATCTCTATTTTTATCTTGATAAACCAATTCACATATCTGTATTAAGAGATTGGTGTACTGCCCTTGCAAAGGTCCGTCAGCAGAAAGTATTTGACCCAATGACTCAGAGGTCGGCTCAACCGGACTACATTGGAAAACGAAAATGTATAGGTTTCCAAGATCCAAGACCGGAAAAAGCAAGGATTTGTTACTGTCACAACGGAAACCCTGTCCTTTCATATGACGTGTTTCTCGAAAAATTAAATCAAGATCTAAAAAGTGCCGGATATAGTGCGGGATCAAATAACCTGCAAGCCCCTATTCGACACAACTGGCTGGAAACGCTTAAACTGTGTGGACAACCAAGCCGGGGAATTAATGAGCCATCCCATAGGGCAGCTGCCCAACTCGTCCAGGAGGTCGGCAGGGGGGCTATATTAAGCAATATAACCCGGTATGCCGAACAGATGCACAAATCAGCATGGGAGTCAATACACACAAATGATCCGTACACCAAAGGAGAAAGAGATTACAGTAAAGATTCAATTACTTATAATAAGTTACGTTTCCAGCAATATTTAACATCTGCCTGTAATAAAAATTTTGGCAGTCAAGTCGATAAACTTAAAGAAATAGTTGAAGGGGCTATAAATCAGGCGAGCAATGGGGATATCGCCATGTTATTTGAGCGTCCCGTTTTCGATGCTTATATGCGATTGAAGTCGAGTCATACCGGAGCTTTTGCCCATGTAAGAGCCTTGTTCAAAAAGAAATTAAGAGGGGTAGTGCCCATTACTGATTTTGAGGGCGCCGCCAGAACCCAGAACACCGGAACAGAGGAAAATAATGAGGCCCATTTTAATGGAGACATGGAAATCGAGAACCAGTATCTTAACACGGTTCTGGACGAATTTGATTGGCTGGAAGACGATAATGGTCAACACTGGTGTGGTTGGCATTCTGGTAATGGAGTGGGTAATTATAGAATTGCTTCCCTCAACAGTAATCTACGCAATATCCTCTATCAAGTCGGCCTGGAAAAATCAGGGGGGTCAGTCTCAGGTCGTTTCGGAGACAAAGCATTGCGGTTGCTCCATGGACATAAGGAAAGATACCAGGATACCCCGGAATCCAGATTTAAAAAAGTGATGGTAGGATTGAGGGTAGCTCCTGTAGGGGGTTCTTATTCCAGTGAGTTAACCACTTGGGTACATGCAGGTCTTCAACCGGATGGTAAATCCCTATGTATAAAAATAGAACCTGGCAATATAGAGTATTTCACCCTGAAAGATTGCCCGGTAAGATGGAGAACCCCCGAAGACTTTGCCCCTATAATATTTGCAAATACGGAACAGGTAGCAAAGAAATTCAATTCCATTGAAGATCTGAAAACCTGGACAATAGATCGGCTGTTCCAGTTCTTCACTGTTAATCGTAGTGAACAGCCTATGCTTCTTGGTATCATATTGGCTATTCTTTCCGGGAGAGGTACATCCCCTTTGATTGAGTTTGTAGGCCCAAGAGCAAGCGGTAAATCGACTGCAAGTCGTATGATGGTGGATCTGCTGGACCCAAAGAAAGGTGGGCTTAATTCAGATGGGAGTATATCTGATCTTGGATCAATAAAAAAAGAAGATCTCATTAACGTGGTCCAGGACCGGTACCTGTCGGCTTTTGATAACATGAGTGGTCTTAATCCCCGACTGCAGGATCAACTATGCCAGATAGCCACGGGGATCAGTAAAGATCAGAGAATAATGTATGTCGGCACTTACACAAAAGTCTTTGCCAAAAGACCAATCATATTATCAGCTCTTGCTCCTATTGTTACCCGATCAGATCTTGCTTCCCGGACAGAAACTTTTCATTTCAATAAGCAGTTCATCCTTCCACCAAATACAGTAACTCACGAATGGGAACGGGATAAACCTTTTATTTTCACCGGATTAACTCACCTCTTAAAAGATGTGCTTCTGAAAATAGACCCTTCAAGGCGAATGTCAGGCATAGAAGCAAGGCGAATGTGGTATGAAGTAGCGGACGACTTCTTTTATAAAGAAAAAGTTGAACGAGAAGGGATAAGATTGGATCGAAAAATACAGGGATCACTTAACACTTTGGTTAATTCGGATTTTTGTCTCGGAATTGTAGCTTGGCTGCAGCAAAAAGAAAAAGATGGAAACACCGAAGTCCAAGGTGTTGTCAGCTCCCTTCTGGATAATTTTAAAGAGTTCATACTATCCCGGCAGGGTACAACTATCATAATTCCAACCCCAGGAGAAACTATAGAATGGAGGGTAGCAGATTGGGGCTTACGGATACCGAATACCCCTAGAGGTTTTACTTTCCAGTTAAATAAATTTTATCACACTATTTTGGACATATGCGGTTGGGATATTAATGCCGGAATGGATCGAAAAGCGAGCGGGATCGTTAGAACTTTTTGTAAATTAAATAAGATAGAAGTAATTGACAGAGAAAATAAAATATTAGTTGATAGTCATGGTGACTTGATATAATATAAAAATAAACTTCAAAAAAAATTAAAGGAGGGAACTATGAAATGAAAATCAGTGAATGGCGTAAAAAGGAGGGGTTGACCCTTCAACAAATGGCTGACAAGCTAGGGTGTTCAAAACAGGCACTAGCAAAGTACGATAAAGGGACCGGTACTCCTGGTCTTGAACTTGCTGTTGCTATTCATCAGTTGACAAAAGGAAAAGTCTCCTATGAAGAGATGATTCATTTAAGAAAGCTGAAAAAAAAGGAAACTGTGTCAACTGACACAAAGAAACATGGTTTCGATGATTTAATTTAAACGTGTCAACTGACACAAAGGAGAAAAAAGAAATGATAAGACTTACAATTGAAGCAGCTACAATGGTTGACTTAATGTTCCAATGTGAACAGCTAGCGCAAGGTATTTCCCCAACTGCCCCCGTTCAACCTAAGAAAGCAGCTCCGGCTCAACCTTCCCCCGTTCAACCTGAGAAAGCAGCTCCGGCTCAACCTGCTCCGGCTCAACCTGCTCCGGTTCCTACCGTAGAAGAGGTGGCCCAGGCCGCAAAACTTTTCTTGCAGAAAAATCCTGAAATCAATCGCCCCAAGGTAGCCGCTTTCATCAAAGAAAGAGGTGCTGAAAGAGTCACTGCTCTGGACGATGCCGGACGTGTCGATTTTCTGGAATTGACAAAGGAGGGGTAATGGTCGAACACAGCAAATACTTCAGCCCGAGCGGTATGAGCCGGGTACTTAAATGTCCGGGTTCGGCAAAATTATGTGCCGAGCTGCCGGATACTCAGTCCGATGCGGCAAGGGACGGTACAATACAGCATGAATTTTGTGAAAAGAACATTCACGCCTTCATGTTTAACTCAGATCTCGTTGACTATTCCTCCCTGGATAAAAAGTTTCATGGAAATGTGAAATCGGCGATGCAGATGGTAAAAGATCTGTGTGACACCAATGGCGCCCATGTGCAAGCTTTGGAATATAACAACCATATTGACGGTATGGATGATATTTTCGGCACCATGGACGTTGTTCTTTGGTCAAAGGATAATAAGCACATGCTGGTTGTAGATTACAAGTTCGGATACAACCCGGTAGCAGCTGAGTGGAATACTCAACTGCTCATCTATGCCATTATCGCTAGAAGAATATTCAATGTCAAACCTGAAACAGTGACATTGGCTATTATCCAACCAAAGGTTCATGAGTCCAAACCTGATCTTTTTACTCTCCCGTTCAGAGAGATCCAGGATTGGAGCGTAAATAACCTGCTACCGGTGTATAACGGAGTCAACGATGGTTCGCTGGACAACACCTTTAATCCCGGAGAGGAGCAGTGTCGGTGGTGTAAAGCACAAGCTACTTGTCCGGCACTCAAAGACGAAGTTATGGACGCTTTGAACTATCAACCAACTGAAGACAAGCTAGGAGATCTGATCGGAAAAGTCTCGATGATCAGGGAATGGTGTGCCAGCATAGAGGCTCGTGTTCTTGACGCATTGCAGCAGGGTAAACCGGTTCCCGGCTATAAACTTGTTCGTGGCCGGGCAAACCGGAGATGGAAAGACCCGGAAGCTGCTGAGAAATGGCTCAGACTACGGAAGTTCAAAGAGAAAGACAGGTTTGTTAAAAAAGTTATTGGGATTCCGGCAGCTGAAGCCTTGATAAAGGGGATGGCCCTGTCGAAAAAACTCCAAAACTCTTTTTCTGATTTAATCGAAAAACCGGAAGGAAAATTGACCTATGCCAAAGCGGACGACCCCCGGCAAGAGGTTATCGTGGAAACAGCAGAAGAAACCCTGAAAGATGTTACCGATTTTTCAGATCTAATCTAAACAACGGATACAAAGGAGAAAACGATGAATCCAACAACGATCAACACACCGGAAGCCCGAATGAGTTACATGAAACTGTATCATCCTGTAAAGAACCTGAATGACAAAGAGATATATCAGGTAACTCTTCTTATCCCAAAAGAAACAGATATCTCGACCATTCAGGCCGCAATCAATCAGGTTATCGAGAATGAAAGTAACAAAAAGTTTCGAGGGGTACCGGGAGCCGCTATCCAGAGCTGCCTGAAAGACGGTGATATTTATTACCAGCAAAAACCCGAAAAGCGGGAGGCCTACATTGGCCACTGGTATATCAACTGCTCCAAAGATCCACAGTATGGTGCGCCTACGGTCCTGGATGAAAACGGTATGCCTACAGATGATCCGGCAGTCTTTGACTCAGGTGACTACGGGATTGCTCGTATCCAGTTCTGGGGCTACAATACCAAAGGGAATCAGGGTGTATCCTGTACCATCTTCGGGGTAAAGAAGACCCGCACAGGCGAGAAGCTTGGAGGTGGTGAGTCCAGGGATGAAACCATGGCAGCTCTTGGAGGGTTGGCTTCCACTGCTACGGAGAGCATCGACGAAGACAGCCTGATATAACGAGAGAATGAGTTGGCTTAAAAAGCCGGAGCATTTTGTTCCGGCTTTTTGACACAGTTCATAAACCCGCATGAAAGGAGAAAACAAACCATGTCAAAAGTTGACGATACACCCAATAGTATTGTTGACCAGATGGTCCGGCAGTACGAACACATTATTCCTAAAACTGAGATCTTTCACATTCCAATAGAAGAATTGTCTAATCGAGAATTACAGGCAACGATTTGTTGGATGAATGAAACACTGCATCGGATCGTTCAATCAAATAAGGATCTCCGGGCCGAATTGCGAAAGCTCAAAGACCCTCCAAGAATAATAACTTTGAATTGAGGTTACTATGACTATTGAAAATACTCTACAGGAAAGAAATGATCGGTATGGTGATTTTCCGGGTCATGCTACCATCACTCAAAACATTAAAAGTGCCATGATGGCGAGCAGAGTATGGTCTAAATTATCTTTTGATAAAAAAGAAGCCCTTGAAATGATCGCTCACAAGATTGGACGTATTCTTAACGGCGATCCGGAATATAAGGACTCATGGCATGATATCTGCGGATATGCCAAGTTAATAGAAGATACCTTGGAGGATTGAATGAAAAAACAAGACTTGGAAATATTATCCGCTGAGATGTCTGGAATATTGGAGTTGAGTTGGTGGAATAAAGCTCCTATCCCCAAAGAATATGACATGAATAGTCAACACCTGCTGGAACGGCAGATTGAATTAAAGGCCTTGTGCCGGAGTGTACGAGACAAAGCCAATCGGTTATCAATGGAGATAAAATGATATATCTCGACTTTGAAACCCGATCAAAAATAGATTTAGTACAAGCCGGGCTGTACCGCTATGCTGAAGATATATCTACATCGGTTCTCTGTCTGGCATGGGCCATGGATGATGAAAATCCGGAATTATGGATTCCCGGAGATCCTGCACCTCACAGATTATTTAACAGCCTCCATGAACACTTCCTTTCCGCTTATAATGCAGAGTTTGAAATAACCATCTGGCGGGAGATATGTGTAAAGCGAATGGGTTGGCCCGAAATACCGGATAATAAGTGGTGTTGTACCATGATTGACGCACTCGCTCTTGGACTTCCCCGTTCTATGGAGCAGTGTGCTTTGGCTCTTGGTACCATTGACAAAAAGGACACGAAAGGCAAGAACCTTATCAGAAAGCTCAGTAAACCTATTGCTGCAGGAAAAAAGAAAGGTGAGTTCCGGGAAAAAGCTGAATTTCATCAAGATTATCTGGATCTTTATTCCTATTGTAAGCAGGATGTCAGGACAGAACGGGCCATTCGCAACAGTCTCCCCCTGCAAGCCACTCTTAATTTTGAAAGACAGGATTGGTTGAACACTCTCAAGATGAATCGAAGAGGGATACCAATCGACAAGTTAACAGCGTCAAGTATCCTTGCCCTGTCTGAGCAGAAGATTGAAAAACTCGATGCCGAGATAATGGAATTAACAGATGAAAAAATAAGCACAGCTCGACAACGGGAAAAAATAAGGTGTCACCTGGAAGATGAGTTTAAGCTATTCGTACCGGACATGCAGAATACCACTGTTGAAAAGTTACTTGAGGGGGATTTGCCTGAAAAAGCAGAAAGGATACTGAATATTCGCAGATCGATTAATCACCCATCCGTTGCCAAGTTCAAAAAGATTTTTGTCCAACTCTGTAAAGACAGTACTATAAAAGGATGCTATGTTCACCACGGAGCAGGGACCGGCAGGTATACCGCTCAAGGTATGCAACCACAAAACTTTCCACGGTTAAGTGTTCTCTATGAGAAGGTAGCTATTGAGATGATTCAGCAGGATTCTCTGAGTGATATAGAGCTTGTCATGGGTGACAGCCTTCATCTTTTTTCCGCTTTACTGAGGGCAAATATCAAAGCCCCTGACGGTGAAACATTCTTTAATGCGGATCTGTCACAGATCGAAGCTCGTATGGCGGCATGGATCGCTAAAGAGTATCATATACTCAAAGCCTATGCTGACGGTCTGGATGCGTATCGGGTAACTTCTGCGGATATGTACGGGGTTCCCTATGACGTTGTAACAACGGAACAACGGCAAGGGGGAAAAACTACAGTGTTGGCATGCCTAGCTTCTGGGCAAAAAGTTCTTACAGATAAAGGGTTAATTCCTATCGAGAAAGTTTGTACTTGCATGAGGGTTTGGGATGGAGTATCCTTTGTCAATCATAGTGGAACTATTTATCAAGGAGTAAAAAAGGTAATAAATTATGGGAAATTATTGGCAACACCGGACCACATTGTTTACACCGAAGAAGGGGAGAAAATATCCTTACAAGAAGCAAACCGGAAAAGCGCAACCATCAAAACGACCGGAATTGGTAGGAGAGCAATTCGGATGGGTGAAAATTATAGATTCACAGACTCGTATGAAAAAGAAAGACCGACAAATAAAATGTCAATGTACCAACTGTGGATTGATAAAGTGGATCAGCTTATACAATCTTCTCAACGGCAAAACTGCTGGCTGCCAGAAGTGCAGCCAACCGAAGTTGGTTCCGAAATGGCTTTTGAAAAGGTGTGCGGACGCAAAATCTCGATGTCAAAACCAACAACACCCTCATTGGAAAAATTATGGTCAACGTGGCATAAAGTTTTGTTTCAATTCTCCTGTGGATATGGCTCTTTGGATAGAATCAAATCTAGGATTACACAAAGATTTAGAGATAGATCGTATAGACAACAACGGAAACTATCAAGTAGGAAATTTGAGATACTCCAACAGGCGATTAAACTGCTCAAACAGAAGAGGGAGTCGAGCTCTACGGTTCCACGAATTTCGTCAGAAGTATCCAGATGTAAGGTATGCGGACAACACCTTACGCAATTTGATATGGCGAGGGTTGACCGACGAAGAAATAGTTTATCGTTTCTACAACAAACCGAGTTGCAAACCAAAAGGCAAGTATGGGACATTCTCAACGCCGGACCCCGAAACCGTTTCACAGTTGAAGGAAAGCTTGTAAGTAATTGCGGTTTCGGTGGAGGAGAAAAAGCCCTTGACGCAATGGCTCAGAACTATGGACTTTCTTTTACCAAAGAAAAACGAATTGAACTTGTCAATGCTTTTAGACAGGCAAGACCTGGACTTGTAAAATCCTGGGAATCTTTTGGGGACGCAGCAAGAAAAGCCATGGAGAATCCGGGGTATGAAGTACCGGTGTCTACTAATCAAAAGTTTAAATTTTCTCAACAAGGTCACTGGCTGTTTCTCCACCTACCAAACAATAGAAGAATATGTTTTCCTTTTGCTCAGTGGATCCCATGGAAGACTCCATGGGGGCAAATTAAAATGTCTGTTACCCATAGGTGGATGAGTTCATATACCCGCAAATGGGAAAGACGTAGTATCACAGGAGCTTCCCTTTTCCAATCCGCTGTCCAGGGTCTATCTCGTGACGTTCTAATGGAAGCTCACAGGCGATTGGAACAAAACGGATATAAAATAGTCATGACCGTTCACGATGAATTAATGGCTCAGATAATAGACGATGCAAGTTCAAACTTGGATCATTTTAACAGGTTGTTCAAACAGAATCCTTCATGGTGTCCTGATCTCCCCATTGACAGTGATCCGTGGAGAGGGGAAAGGTACAAGAAATGAGAAATGAACATTTGTTTAACCGGCTGATCAGCAGATATACACCAATATTTGATAAGACCATGATGTATGGCGTTCCTTTATCGGAACTCAATGCGGATCAATTAAGAGCTGCTATCTGCGCTCTTAATGATCTGGAAAAAGCAACACGAATGCGAATACAGAAAGAGCGTAATTTCTTCAAGAGAAGGAGAAAATGAAATAATGAAAATTGCTTTGATAGACGAAGATAATACTAAATTTCCTAATTTGGCTCTTATGAAAATATCAGCATACCATAAGTCAATAGGAGATCATGTAGAGTTTTTTAATACAAACAAAGAATATGATAAAATTTACTCTTCTAAGATTTTTACCTGGACAACTCCTACTTCAACAAGTTTTCCCAGTATAAAAGGGGGAACCGGGTTCAGTTTACAAAGGAAACTACCAATTAGAATAGAATTAATGTGTCCTGATTATCAGTTATATGACACAAAACACTCTTATGGTTTTTTAACAAGAGGATGTATACGGAAGTGCAAATGGTGTTTTGTCCCTAAAAAAGAAGGGATGATCAGAAAACATCAAGACATAGAAGACTTTTTAAGGCATAAAAGTGCAATACTTATGGATAACAACGTACTCGCTTCTTCTTTTGGTATAGGGCAAATAAATAAAATAGCAGATCTCGGCATAAAAGTAGATTTTAATCAAGGTTTAGATTCTCGACTTATTGACAATAAAATAGCGAAGCTGTTATCAAAAGTAAAATGGTTATCTCCCGTCCGATTAGCATGTGATTCATACTCACAAGTTGAATCTATAGAAAAAGCTGTTAGGCTTTTACGTTGGCACAACGTTACGCCTAGAAAATATTTTTGTTATGTACTACTAACCGACGACATTGAAGATTGTATTGAAAGAATACGTTTTTTAAAAGGTTTAAACATAGATCCTTTTGTTCAACCTTATCGGGGCACGGAAAACGAAAATCCAACTAAGCTGCAAAAACAATTTGCTAGATGGGTAAATCACAAAGCGATATTTAATACCGTTCCCTGGAAGGATTATTGTAAGAAATGAATAAATTTGTACCAAAGGATTATCAAGTAGAAGACATAGATTTCCTGTCCACTGCTCGTATAGGTGGCCTCTTTGAAGAAATGGGGCTTGGTAAAACAGTAGTAGTCCTGAAGACCATAGAAGCTGCAATGTTTGATTTTGTGGATACGGAAAAAACGTTGGTCGTATCGACTAAAAACGTAATACTCAATCAATGGCCTCAGGAGATAAAGAAGTGGGATTTTTCCAGTAACTTTTCCTTTACCATTCTTCATGGGGAATATAAACAGCAGAACCTCCTACTTAAAAAGCAGATTTATCTTATCAACTATGATGGGTTGTACTGGTTGAACCGACAGTACCGGAACAAAAGGTTGTGGCCCATCCTGCCAAAATTTGACATGGTAGTAATAGACGAATCTACTCATATAAAAAATGATCAGTCACAACGAAGTCAAATAATTCAGCAGCTTTTCGGCCTTGCAAAGCGGAAAATAATACTCACAGGTACGCCTACTCCCAATGGACTTATTGATTTATACGGACAGATCTGTTTTTTAAATGACCGTGTTCTGGGTACTAATCTCACCTCTTTTAGGAATAATTATTTTATCTCGGTAGATGGTGGACATGGTGGATATAAGTATGTACCGAGACAAGGAAGTCGGGATCTTATTACTAAACGAATTGCCCATCTGGTCAAGATACGAAAAGCGGCTGATCATCTTGAAAAAGAAGAGGTCAGAATCAATAAGATAGAATGTAATTTTGATGACAAAATACAAGAGGAATATGATACTCTGGAAAGTGATTTCTTTTTGGAACTGGATGATCAGAAAGTAGAAGTTTTTAGTGCAGCTTCCCTGTCATCTAAACTTCGTCAGTACACTCAAGGCTTCCTGTACGGACAAGATAAGAAAGTGTCTCAGGTCAATGATACAAAGCATAAGGTTTTAAAAGAAATACTGGAATATTCTACAGGCCATCCGATACTATGTGGGATACAGTTCATTGCCGAAGTGGATCTAATCAGAAAGTTTCTGGGATATAATGTTCCGGCTATCAACTCCAAAACTTCTGACAGAGACACCGCAAAGTATATTGAACAATGGAATAATAGACAACTACCACTTCTTATTGCACATCCTCAGTCAATAGCCCATGGTATAAATCTGCAATCCGGTGGTAATATAATATTGTGGCTTGGGCTTCCCTGGGCTATGGACCATTACCAGCAATTCATCGGCAGATTGGACAGACAGGGCCAGAAGAACGGAGTCATAGTTCACCATTTGATCGTAAAGAAAACTATCGATGAGGCCATTATGGCAGCTTTAGAGAGTAAAGTAGACACTCAGAACAGAGTGATCGATTCAATACAGAAATATCGAGATGAAAAAGAAAATATTGGAAAAAGATGTTGAAAGCAGACTTCGCAAAAAGGTTATGGCCCTTGGCTTTCTGTGTGAGAAATTCACTTCCCCGCAAAGAAGAAGCGTACCGGATAGACTTGTTACAACTAATGGAGGGCGAATGTACTTCGTTGAACTTAAAGCTCCGGGTAAGAAACCAACTTCTGCTCAACAGAGGGACCATGAAAGGCGTAGGGCCATGGGCTTTGAGGTTTTGGTAATCGACTCTTATGAAGGAGTTGATGCTTTTATAGAGATGCTTAAAAAGATTCCCGATCCCCTGATTTAAAGATTAATTTAATCACTTTTCTGGAAAAAAGCTTTCAGGGGGTCGGGATACTAAAAAAGGAGGAGAGATGAAGATTATAAAAGATCATGGTTTCTGGGGTCGCTTGGATCGTCCTTGTGAAAAGTGCGGTAGACCTGACAGAGAGCATTCTACTATTGATGCTAATTATTACGAAAAAGATCAATGCAGGGAGAATCCGTTGGCCGACTTGCCAGAAACCATTTACCTGATCCAAGAAGGTGATGAAATCGTCTGGTGTGGCAACAAGGAAAAGAACTGCTGAAAGAATTATTGAGCGAAGTATTGAGTTTACCACTCAGTAGAGAAGCATACAAGAAACACAGAAGACAAATGAGAATGGATAAATGAAATTACCACCACTGAAAAAACCGCTCAACGGTTATGATGTATGGATTGGTCGACTGCTCATCCGTTTTAATATTGCTCGTTCTCTTATTTGGAGTGAGCAGACACACCGAATAACACGGCAGGTTGATCACCTACTAAGTGTCGGCAAGGTGACGAGAATGATTATTAATGATCAGAAAAAATTTGTTAGATTATCAGCTATTCAGATCATTATCGGTCCATTAAAGATAATGATAGGCATGACGTAGACAAGAGCTGCAGGCTCTAAGGGAAATAAAATGCAAAATATTTACGACAAATTGATAGACGAGATCCTGCTTGATGCAGGCTTAAATACTTGTACAACAGCGAAAGAGCCAGAACCACTGACCGTCGAAAAGGTTCAGGAAGTTATTGCTTTGTGTGGGGGAAGGAAGCCTAAGAAATTAGAATACCTCCCTATACTGAGTGGCATAAAGGAAAGGTATTGGTACAAATTAAGACCGCCTCTTTTTGATACCACAACGACATAATGGCTGCGTTTATTTGGAGGAAACATGATACCAACACTTGTAGAAGCCGTATTTTGGGTAAGCTTATCAGTCTATCATGAAGCCCAAGGAGAACCATGGGAAGGTAAAAAAGGCGTTGCCCATGTTATTTTTACTCGGGTCAGTAATCGGGATCTGTCAGCCAAGGAGGTGGTACTCCAAAGGTATCAGTTCTCTTGGGCCAATACCAACAGCGCTAAGTTGAAAAGTAAGATCTGGCATAAAACTTTTGTTGATTGCTTGAATGCTACCCTCGAAGCCATAGCTGAACGTGCTGCTGGTAAAGATTTTCACCGGGCTGATCACTACTATGCGTTTCAGGGACGGAATAAGATCGAAGCTCCGAGTTGGTCAAAGAGAATGAAGTTGGTTAAAGATGTTGGAAATCACAGGTTCTTACGAGCCAGAAACGAAAAAGGGGGGTTATATTAATGAAAACAGCAAATCAACTTAACAGTTTCGTTAGATATGAACCCTATGAAGAAGTCAATTTTATATGGGTATCAAACCACTATGACCTGCATCTTTCTGGGATATGTGACGACTGTGGAGAACTAAGGCGGTTTGAAACCGATTATGACACCGAGCAGGTAGCACTATTCTCGCTAACTGCAGCGGAGAAGATAAAATGGAAGCTACGCCAATGGGCCTTTGAGTTATGCGTGGGTAAGTACTGGACATACCCAGATCGAAAGAATGGAGCACGATTTTATTACCGACGGCCCCAATGGTTTTGGAAACTGGTGTTTCGTATGTATTACACATTTGTGTAAGAGACTTATTGAGATTGTATAACGACCAAGCCCACTCGCGCTGTGCAACTGAGGACTATGAAAATGACACATACTAAAAATACACAAAAGAACAAGAGTGAAGCGACGACACGCAGCGTCGGAGTGCAGCATCTTGTTAGTTGGCTTTCTTGCAACATCGCTTTCTTTTCATTCGGCAAGCATTGGAAGGGGGTTTACTTGCATATATTCCCTCGGCGCTGCCATAGATTGTATTGGGCCAACGGAAAACTGAAGCACGGCAGCCACACCAAGGCAAAATATTGGGGTGCCAACTAACAAGCAGTTATATAGAACCAATCAAGTAACAGGGAGGTTGTATTGAAAATAGGAAATTTACTCATAGTCAAAGAGAAACCTGGGATTGTAAGTGATTGTGCTTGTTGGGTTATTATTCACCGTTGTTGGATGTACGGGCCTTGGCCAGAATTATGGCGATGTATTTATGATATGATTTTTGAATGGAAGAATGATCGGCATTTGGTTGGCTGATAACAAATCAAGTAAAAGGGAGGTTGTATTAATGAAAAAGCAAAATCAGACAAAGAAAAGAACTATTATGAAACAAAAAGTTTCAGGAGCTGAAGCTGCAAAAAATCTGTTTTCTCAATTCATGAAACTGGCATTTCAGCCTATTGTTAGAATGAGCAAACAGTCAAAGAGTATGCAACGTAGAAATTACATACCACATCAAGGCAAACAGGAGAAAGCCAGGAGAGTAAGACAACTCAGGGATGGTATAATTCACAATACTGTTAGTCTGTAGGAAGTCTTTTTACAACGAAATCAAACCAATAAGATTTATCTTCCCAATAATGGGAATGGTTGGTCAAACCGTCTTCTTTAAAACCGGGCTCGTTTACAAACCGCTTATCTCGCTTTTTTCTGTAAGGTTGTCCACGATACCCTACGAGCCCGAGTTTTCCAAAAGGGTGCCCGGGAAGAAGAGAACCAACCAGTAAAGCCAAATCTTCAGGATTATATATGACATATGCTTTCTTCAGAGAATCCTCCGGATAGTACATCTTCTCGGAAGTTGCAGCTCCACCGAAAAGAAAGCAGGTATCCCACTGCATCCCTAAATTAATTGTCTCCTGCCAGATCAGACAACCGTAAGAATGGGCTATAATATGATCCCCATCTTGGGCCAGGTGAATTAAAGACTTGGCATCATTGACAGGGGCATCGTTCCAATACATCGGAATAGCCCACCGGATAGGATATTCAAAAAACTTTACTTCGTATCCTGCATCAACAAACAGTTGCCCAAAAGCATCTATGCTGTTTTCACTATCGTTTCCGTGGGTGTGGATACCATGTACGATGATGATGCGGCTCATTTTTTCCTCATATAACCGATAAAATATTTGCCAACCACAACACCGTATAAGTAATAATCAGCTATTGAGGGCAGAACGTATACACTGTCTCGTATTGTGAAGTTGGTGCTCTTGATCATGCCACGACGATGGGCCTTCCACAACAATTTCATCCTTCACCTATTGGTCTGTTTATCTGCATATTCGAAAATTGAATCTCCACCTGAAGGGTGCCTTATTTTCCACAAACAATTTTTCCAATCAATCGGGCAGGAGGATGGTGTTACCGTGCGCCCCTCACAAATTGAGTTTATTGCATCCGTTGCGGCTTGCTCAGATTTATAATACTTATACAAGAACCATTTTTCATCTTTTTTAAACCATAATTGCCAAGGCTTCTTGCTCATTTGCAATCACCATAATAAATATGAGCCCTATCAGCCTTGAAATGCTTAATCGTACCGTCCTGCTCTTCACATCGAATCGTGCCAGCTTTTTTATATCCCATATTCCAGCACATGGCCCGGCCATGATCCTCTTTTCCACATTGCAGATCTACACCATTAAGCGTACATTTTTTAAACTGAGGTTTACCAGGGCAGCGGATCATCCGTGTTCCAACTCGTTCGTTGTCCCAACCCCAATGATGTTCGTTATCATGGAACACAACTGGCCCTGGCTCTTCCGGTTCAACCGGTTCGGGTTCAGGGATCGGATCTGGCTCTACCGGTTCAGGCTCAACGGGTTTTTCTTTCTCTGCCTGGCTCTTCAGGTACAGATCCCCGACGTCTGTAGCAACATCGACCAACAGGCAGCCGGTGAGTATAAACAATGTAATGATTAAAAACGACAAGAATTTAGAGTTCATCAATTTGACCCTCCTGTAATTTTAGCAAATAGGCTGGCAACAGCGGCACCGACGCCGCCCGACATGACCAGGATACCCAGAAGAAACCCCTTGCCGCCTGATAATTTTCTCAGGATGCACTCCTGCTGCTGAAAGAGTGTCTTTATGTCGGAACGTAAATTTGCAATCTCTTTTTCAAGGGCCTCCTGCTGCCCCATGAGATGACCAATATCTTTATCACTCATTTTAATCACCTGTTTATGGTATCAATCCATTGTATGTTTTGACCGATCTCCTGTATCTTGCTTTTTCAATATCGTAAATTTTCACTTGTTTTTGACTGTTTACCCAAAAGATTACCGCGTGATTTCTAATGGGTGATCCAATAATTAGATACCCAACCGGCCAGCCTCTTCCGAGCAAATGTACAAGGGCGTACAGCACTCGATGAATGCATGAAAAAGTTTTGTTATACGCCGGGATACTAAGTTGCTGGATTATACCTATTACCTGCTGATCGTCTGGTAAAACGTACACATCGGAACACACTCGGATAGTACCAAAGTCTTTTGCATTCAACTCTGGAGCAAGCAACAGAAAAGATCGTAATTCGCCCCCGGTCATATTAGTGTATTCGTGCCCTGTTGTTTTAGGCTCTTTTTTTCTAAACCAGTTAAACATTACACTGCCTTCGGTAAAAGCCTCAAAGCGTCTTTCAAACTCTCTGCGTTTTCAAGTCGTGTTTTTATTTCGTCAAGGTTATCCAAACCCCCCTGAACCGTGAACCCTTGATTCTCAAGATACGTTCTCAACGCCTGCAGCTCCTGTATGGTGTACGGACTGTCTTTTAATTTCATGGTGATTCCTCTATATTTTCGACCCACAGAACAAAATAGTTTGAATCGGTCTCAATTTGATCCATCATAGTATCCTCACACTCGATAAAAATAACACAACTGTTTGGATCTGGTATTAAGTTTTCGCTCGGCTGTCCTGTCACATCTGACCATTTATCTAGCGAGTAATGGTCTGCAATTAACGGACGATTTGGGTTTTCTTCTGAGCCATCCCCGATCCAGCTTGTTATCACTTCTGCTTGTTGTTTCATCAATAAGTGTCGAGCTGACTATACTCGCCTCCTGTGCCTGCCGGTTTAAGTGCTACTAGTTCATGTGTTTGCACGTTAGAATCATTAGACCTTCTCAGGCCAAAAAGTGTTGCTGTTTCATTTAGCACCGCAGAGGCGTAAGAAACCTTTGTTGAACCATCAAGATAACCAGCGATTGTCTGTCCATTGCACACAACCGTTAGACGGTAATCAGTGCTCCCGTTTACCGTAACTGATGTTGATGCTCGTTTAGTTGTCGTGCCACCGTTCACCTCATAAATTGCAATCTCGTCACCACTTGAGCTTGCATTGACAAACCAATAGTTACTATTATTGCTATATCTGCAAAGAAGATGAAACCCAGAGATAGGTGACACAACCTGGGCAACAGTTTCGCCCCACACGTCAGAGACACCAGCATCAATCGATGCTATTGATAATGCCGTGGCAGAATATGCACGATTAGATTGGATTTCCCAAGAGCCATTTTGAACAGTCCAGCCCCCTCCCTCCGTATCTACATCGGGGTCATGAGCATCCAAAGAAGTGCCGTTTGTGTCGGTACAAGTGTCAAGAAATACGGGAACAAGGACTGAAGACAGATCAACATTGTGAACTCTGATATTATCATATGTGCCGCCATAGTCATAAAAAGACATGGCAGGATAATCCATGCCAGTATCAATTATGTCTTTTGATCGATAAAGAAGAATCCAGTTGGTACCGTTATGCCAGTAGATTGACCCACCGTAAGGATAAGACGAAATGTTAGTAGCGGCATCCATCGGCACGCCGTTTGAGTCGTAGCCACCTTTGATAATATAAAACTTCTCGTCCGTGTTATTGCTCACAGTGCCAATAATCGGGCCGACCGTACCGTTTATAACCAGCTTGACATTTCCTGAACCGTCTATCTGGATACCAAGCATAATGTTGGCAGTGCCAATTCCATTATCAGACCAACCAGCAAGAAGTTGTTGGGTTGTTATTGATGATCCATTTAAAGTGAATCCAAACCCCCTACCGGCAACAGCATTCAGGTCATTTGACACCCATCCCAGATCGCCCCATGCGGGGGTAGTCTGTGCAGTTACACTGTATACTCCACCGGAAGCGGCGATTGATCCGTCAGTCTCGGTATAATTGATCGTACCGTCTTCAGCAGTCTTGCTTGCGCCGGTGGCTCGCAGGAGGTAGGAGACGGTATCGCCACCTCCCGGCTTCCACCAATAAAAAAAATCTAGTATCTGCATACTGAAATTCCTGTTTACCTTAAAAGGTTAGCAACAGCCCAAATGCCCTTGCCATAAACACGATCCGCTATTGCGGGATGTATATGTTGCTTCAACTCAACCACCGGCATGTCATACTCTTTTACTTTTTCACCGGTGTAAAAATCAATATCGGTAAGGAAGCATTTCTTTCCGTCAGTCCAGCCAATAGTCCAAAGGTTCACGGTCTTATGACCCGTATACTCTCCTTTTTTATTATACTGAGCCTCCCGGCCACCCCACCGGAAATTCATGAACCCCCTGAAGCCTCGATGATCTTTGGTAAACACATAACGTTTGCTGATTACATGATTCCCTGAGTCGTCGTGGTCCACAAAAGCCTCTCTGTAGGCAAGCAGTTCCTTCTTACCGGCAAGCAGATACAACGGTAAACCTGCCTCAACTACCCATTCAGGTACATCTACCGTGAATGTCATACCGTCACCTCTTTTTACATGAAATAGATATCAATAGTCCCGGTAGCACTGTTGACGGTGTTCCCTGTCAAAGCAAGCGTTATACCCCCAATAAAAGGAACAGGTTTATCAAAGGCAGAGAACTCCCGTTGACCGGATACCAGAGCTGTTGCCACATCGAGCAGTTCATTATCGAGTTCATCCGTGATTGCAGCAACCATAGCCGCTGGCGCAGTTGCTCCGGCTTTATAGGCAATGCCTATAAAATAACCTGACTCTTTAATCTCTATAGTCGGTATCGATTGATCGGTATCATCCGCAGTGAAAGTTATAGGTATTTTGTAAAGCTCCATACCATTGAAAAATGTACATTTCTGCTTATCACCTTGCGTTATTGAACTTCCTGCCATGGCTTTTTCCTCCTGATTATTTTAAAAGATATGGAATCATTTTTTTCAAAATCGTTTTCATTGCCTCTTTCGTCTCCGCAACAGTGCTGGCAGCGTCAAGCTGATTGTCGATATAGGTTTCAGCCTGAGTAATCGTGTAAGATTTCAAACCAGCTGTCTGTTGAGCTGTTTCAATCTCTTCAACCCTAGTTTGCTCATCTGCTGCCGCTTGTGCCTTTGCCGCCTCGATAGCGTCTATTTCAGCCTGTGATTTCCGGCTTACTGTTGGCTGGCCCTCACCGGGAGTCCCATCCCAACTGACGAAATAATATTCATCAACCATGTCAGTGATCACATCAGATTCCCCTCCGTACTCATCCGGTAAAGGATCGCGCCCTAACCCTGCTATTTCAGTCGGACTGCTCTGTTTAACTGCAAATTTCATCTAACCAACCTCAATTGTTGAATTAAAAAGCTCCATGTCCCGCTAGACACCTTGTAATAAAGATCATCTTTAGTAGAAACATGCCGCCTACCATAATCCTGGCTATATGTCCACGGCCCAATGCTTGTGTCTCCTGTATATGTAGATATAGATGACAGACCAAAAGCCGTATTAGTTCCATCTATAGAAAAGTGCATACTGAGTGTACTGCCAGTGGATGTTTGTCCGCCAGGCAAGATGGTCTCTACTACCGCCTGCGGAATTAATGAACTTAAACCAAGAGATGTATATGATGTTGCAGTAAGTCCAGTAGCAAAAATTGCTTCTGACGCTTTTAGAAATTCGAGACAAGTATCTCTAAAAATAAAAGAGGCGATGTTTGAACTGCTATTTGTATAGATAAGCCCGATCCGGCGATACCTTGAGTAACCGGATGGCAAGTACGTTCCGATTGCGTCACCATCAGCCAGAAACCCAAAATCAACAGAGTAGTCAGAATCTTTAAGCAGTGCGTAAATATGATACCAAGTGTTAGCCGCCACAGTACCATTTAACAAACCACCAGCATCATCACCAACGGCCCACGTTGCATCGATTTGTTTTGTTATGCCAGTTGATAAAGATATATGAGATGTTTTAGTTGAATCCCAACAAGATCCGGCAGCAATCAAGATGTCATGCTCCGCATCCGTATCCGACTCAAAACCCATTCCATAAATACCACCTGTAAGTTCAACCCCTGAAGGTGGATCAATATGATCATAAGTTGTTTCGATCCACACCGCTGCCCCCGAAGAATTATCCAAGCAGACATACTCTTTATCGTTTGTTACATCGATCCACCTTGATCCGACTACATAACCTTCTCCGGTATCGTCATCAACAGTAGGAGCTGCAGTGGCATCCCGTTTATTCAATATGGTGGTATATGCTCCTGCACCGGTACGCTCTATAGCTCCGTTTGCCGTAAAGTCCGAATCAACAAGGGGTTCCGAACCTGGAACAAAACTGATATCGGGAGTTGTGCCTCCTGAACTGGTGAGTGGAGAAGTGGCAGTAACCGAAGACACGCCTGAAATAGTTGAGGCATCAAAAACCAACTCCCAATACCCGGCAGCTAAATCAGTAGAAAAAGTACCGGCAGTGTGGGCTACGACACAATAATAAAGATTATTTGTTACGGTATCTGAAACAAGATCTTTAATGGAATACTCTTCAAGAGTTGTCCAATCACCCCTCCATGAAGTAATAGCAGCTCCTTCTTCGACAGTAACTTCGAGCTGCTGAACTATCATGACGATTTTATCAAGAGCCGTTTCAAGTAACTCTTCATCAAAATCACCACCGGTAGGCCATTGAGTACTTTGAATAATATCCAAAACTCGATAGATTTCCAAAGTACCATCGGTAGAAGTTTCTACGGTAGTAATATACCCTGTTCCAGCATCGGTATCAGTTATGGTAACGGAATAATCTGTTGTAAGGGTCAATATGGTAGTCTCACCGTTGACTATGTATTTTACAACAATATCATTCTCAGTGAATATTTTAAAATTAAAATTGTAATCACCGACACCATTGTAATCATATGCAATTTTTGGAGTCGTAGCGTTAACTGTCATGGATTACCCCTTTTTAAAATATTTTAAATAGCTTATCGGTTTTCAAAACTTCAGTCAATCTTTTTTCAGTCCGGATGTTTTCTCAGACCAACCGAGCATCATGAAAATACCTTTCATAAAACGTTCCTGGTCCCCTTCAACAAGGCCTACATATGCCTCATTTATTCCTTTAGATCCCTCTACTGCGTACTTAAAAGGCAAAGGTCTGCCCACCATGACACCAATCCCCTGCAATGCTCTGCCAAAATCATTGACAGTCAACCGACCCTTTGCCATATCCTCTATGCCGTTCAATATATCCATTACAGGTTGAGTAGTTGGTATTGTGGAGTTGAGGTCATTATACCATCTGTTAAAATTAAAATCTAACCCCGCTTTTTCAGACATAAAACCTAAAGTGACATTGGTTGCTCTGTGTAACAAAGAAGCTGTAGCGACAAAGTTATTAAACGATCCGAGAACTGCAGCTCTTATCTGATTTTCCGGATCAAATTCAAGATCGGTTGCAGCTTGATAAAGCATTGGCAAAACAAAATGATAGATAATAAACTGTCGTCTTAACTTCTGTTTCATCCGCTTTGAAGCTTCACTATTCTTATTTCCATTTACTACCCATCGCCCATGGATATAAGCCCTTATAACTTCCAGTTCTCTTCGGTGATACAGTATTGTAGCACTGCGGTATTGGGTAAAAAGTTGCCCCCATGTACCGGTAGACTGCAAAGGCGACATCATGGACTGAGCTGCGGACTGTTGACTGCCACGGGCTATTATTTCAGCTTGCATCAACGCATCACTCCGGGACATACCCCCACCTTCCGGGGACATATAAAATTCCCGTAAAGCCCACACCCCTGCATAAATTGGTTCCGCATCCCCTATTTTAATGTTTTTCATCAACTTACCCCACTGTCTCGGAGTAAGATTCAATTTTCCCCAAACTTTACTGTAACTACCGGTATATGGTTGAGTGGTAGCGGCTTTAACATCCCTTTCCATGTGAGATCCACGATTGCGGATAAAGGAAGATTCTTGGTCAAGTTCTGCCTTATTCTGTTTATAATTTTTCAAAAACTGACCGGTGTACTTAAAATAGTTTACCACTCCCATCTCTGCTATAAAAGCCGGGTGAGAAAGAAGTTGTTTAAAAGTTAAGGATGGTCGGACAGCAAGGGTAGCCCGAGTCATATTTATTCGGAGCTGATCGAGCCATGGCTGGCTGTAAAAACTTTTGCGCTTCCCGTAAACTATTAAGCGAACCTGATCTTTTAACAGGCTGACCGCACGTTTTCCATAATGGTGTTCAATAGCTTTAAGCACTTTAGGATTAAGAACTACTGCATTAATATCTCTTGACCACTTGGCCCAGGCTTTATAATGCTCAGTTTCAACGATATACTGCATAAGGGTATCCGTGTCACTCCGTTGTTTAAACGCAGTAGTAGTAAAAACCCTCTGTTTTATTCTCCCTGTTGTAGCGGCTGGCTGATTATCAAACAGCCCGAAAAGAATAGATTCCGCTTTTCCGGCTTCCAGTCCTTTTTCCTGAATATGTCTGGCATTAGGGACATAATTTTTATGTCTCGTTAAGTCGGCACCGGTCATCTGACGATAAACTTTATTTAAGGAATCAAAGGAATTATCATAGAAACTGCGTACAAAACTGATAATCTTTTTATCCTGCGGCCTAAGAGCTTCAAGTAGTATTCGACCATTCTCACTGGCTAATCCTGTCTTACCGTCAGCGTCCCGATAACCCATGGTTTCAGAAAAAGTTCTCTGTACAGCTTTATCCTCCTGCATGAGTTCAAGAACTCTCTGTCGCATTTCAGGATAAGTGAAATAATTGTATAAAACTGTCTCTTTATATTTTCCAGTATCAGGATCTTTTATGAGACACTCCACCGCTGGTAGATCAACCAGTTCAAAATTCTCCCTGTTAAGTATTTTATCTCCTTCATCTAACATCTTTTGAAGAGGGAGGTTTTTATCAATGCCATATGCTTCAGCCAAACCAGACAATACCTGTTCCATAGCAAGCCGGGTACTTTCCTGTTCAGTATTCTCCTGCTTTATTGTTTGACCGAATTTAGCAAAAAACCCCTGTTTCATAGGAGATCCTGAAACAGTATCCAGACTATCCATGTAATCATGCCACGCATTGATCCATATACCGCTGACAGGATCAAAACCTGAAAAAGCTTTTACTTTAAAACCATTCTCACTTATAGGGTCTTTGCCTCTGGCTATAAGTTGATCGGATAGTTTGCCGTCTGGAAATTTTAAAGTTTCAAGTGCTTGAAGGACAAGATTATTTATTCTTTCTGCTTCGGCAAAGAGTTGAGCGGATCTTTCAGATTTTCCAGTATCAATTACTTGCTGGATATCATCATGTAAATTTTGCAAATCTTCAACAGACATACTCCTTGCAAAAGCCTTGCTTTTCAGCAGATTATAAGCAATAAGGTCTTCCGGTGAGAGAAGTTTATTCTCTACTTCACCCTTTTCTCCTATTGAAAATTCGCTATTTATCTCATCGTGAATTTCAAAGTACTTTTGTTTTACCTGATCTCTGGACAACCCTCTTATATTTTCAAGAGTTTCAAAATAAGCAACGGTTCCTGGCATTGTAACCTTGTTTACCAGTTTGCCGTTTATTTTCTTTGGTCTTGAGAATTTCTTTATTTTATGATTTATCCGCTGCCGGAGCTTTTGCTTTTTAACCACTGCTATGCGGTTCAGATTAGCCCTGGACAGCAATTCTTTTATCTTGGCATACTCTAGGGTGTATCCGTCCTTATTTCCCTCTGAGGCGAATACACGAGCTTTTTCTACATGCTCAAGTATCTTTTTCTCAAAAGCTGTCTGAATTGGGATTTTCGGCTTATCCGGATCTGTTTGCTGAGATTCATCTGATTGAAATAATGTCTCTCTGGTAGAAGGTGTCCCGGGAACTTCTCTGCCAGTATCGGTAAAGAGCCGATCATATACTCCACGAATATTATCATCAAGAACAATATTGTTTCTGACAGTAGACCAGACTTCAGTAATCCACTTGGCAAATTTCTTAAAAACAGTCTGCAATTCCACTGTAGGTGCCTTACCATCCTGTAAGTATTTCTCAAAACCTACGGCAAACCTCTCTTCATGTTCAATTCCCCAGGTACCGTCCTCAATCCCTAGCCACTTTTCGGCAATCCCCAATTCCATATCTGACAAATCTCTTCGGAAAACGTGACCGACTTCATGGATCATCGAAGTTATATCGGCACCCTGAAAGGCTTGTATAATAGTCTCACCTTCTGACGTGAAAATAACCGCTGCTTTCTTTCCGTCAACTTTCTCCTTGGTACGATTCTCAAGAGAAATTTTACGAGCTTTAAAGTAATCCTCAACAGTGACCCCCAAAGCATCGGCCCTGGATTCAAAAAGAGATTCAATATTTTCTGCTTTTTCTTCATCTTTTACAATGTCTCTCAGATTCAGGCTGAAATCGGCAGTATACTCCGTTCCTCTGGCAGAAAATTGCTTACCCACCAGTTCAGATATCCCTTCAGCTGTACTGTCCTCAGACGATAATATTATGTTATCTATTTCCTCATCGGTTACAGGGGCTGGTTTACCTCTTTTGAAATCTTCAATATTTTCTTTATGGGCATCCAACTGACGAAAAGCGACACCTTCATCATTTATCACCTGAACATCATCTGCAACACGGGGAGCAGTCTCCCTGTCTTTTCTTCTTATTTTCTGATATCTCTGCTCATCCTCTTTGGCTATTTTCTTCATCCTGGCATTATGATCTTTCTTTGCCTGAGCGGCTTGATGAGCTTGCCTTATATCGTTAACTTGCTGAACAGTTTCCTCCACCGTGGCACCCACCATTGAAAAACCACCAGACACAGCCAAGGCACTCATCAGATTATCAGCAAACTGGCTTTTCATCTGAGTAATTATATACTCCACATCTTTTAAAGGAACATTGTCTGCCCGTAATTCATTACGAAGATTCATGAGGTAATTCTCAGTAGACACATCCGCAATCAGCTGAAGATTCTCTTCCATCACCTCTGACGCTGTTGCCGTGGCAAACTTTCCTATCTTTGAGTTCAAAACCCTAAGAGCCTGTTTTATCCCGGCTTTCTGTGAAATTGTTTTAATCAGAGATTTCCGTACCGCTTCCTTTACCGGTTTTCGCCACACATCAGCAATCTTCCCTAGAGGAAGTGTCCTTAATAGGAACAGATCACCTACCGTTTCAATAGCTGCATTTATACGACCATTTACTTTAGCTGCAGCGAAGATATCTTTAAAAGGTACATTCTCCCGTATCTCTTTGTTTTTATACAAATCGATAAGGGCCATGCCGGTCATAATATGTTGCCACTTCTCATATGCAAAAGCCGCCGTTCCAACGACCCGAACACCTAAAGCTACTCGTGGATCTTTGACTATCAACGAAGTTGCTGCACCAAGAGCGGTTCCCTTAACCCCGGCTTCCAGTCCTATCATCGAAGTATAAAGAGCAGAACCCGCAAGATACGGAAATCTGGATAACCCGGTTTTTCCCTGCAGGGTATTGGGTATATCTTTTTCAAGAGCAATAATATCTTCTAACAATTTTGGATTCTGTTCTATCTGCTCAGGAGTGTAATTGATCATTAGATCAGCTACCTTAGCACCCATTGTCACCTGAATAGCTGCAGCTCTAGCACCCTCAGAAGTTTCAATAATACCTTTTTGCAAAGGTCCGGGTTGGTCTTCCGGGTATCCGGGAGTAAAAGACCGGGTTGAAGGAGCATCCTTTGAAATAACCCCGGACTCTTTTTGAGCTGAGAAAATTATATCATCAAGGGAAGGTGGGCCAGTATTAAATTCAGGGGTTTCCAGATCTTCTTCCTGATCGAGTTCAAAACCCTCGACAATTTGATCTTCCTCTTCATCGGAAGCCAGCCTTGTAACTTTCTCTTCCTCTGAAGGTATTTCGGTAATTAAGTCTGTCATTTACTTTTCTGATACTCTTCAGAATTTATTATCTGTTGAACATATTTCCTTAAACTCGTTTCATTAAGCTGATTATATGCAGCAGCACCTAATTTGTTTTGCAAGAACTGAGCGGCCTCGACCTCATCAGGAGACAACCCTTTTAATCGAGAATCCTCATTTGTCGGCATAGAGGGGATAAAATCCTGAAGATTTACCGCTTCTGCAGATAACCCTTCAATAGCCTTGATTGGAACATTAAGTAGAACTGATTTTGTGGCTTCCATTTTTTTTATAAAATTCCAGGCATCCTTGAGAATGCTCCTTTCTTCTCCCGGACCGGTACCTTCAAAGCTGGTAATATAATCAGTAAGCCATTGACTATAGTTAAAGTTTTTAGGGTCTTTCGAATTATTTACATCCCGCTCAAGCTGAGTTATGGCATCCTGAAAAGCAAGCTGCTTTGTAACTTCAGTATACTTATCGTCTTTCCAGTATATACCCCCTTTCTCTTTATATTCCTCAGAGATCAGAAAATCATCTTTAATGGCGGCTTTTACTTGAGCCAGAACCCGTTTTTTAACAGGTGAATCTGTTTTTTTCAAAACTCCATAGTTTGCTCTGGCTTTCTCTGCTCTATCAAACCCTGAAACAGAAATCTTACCTTGAGCGAAAAGCTCCTGAAAAGTGTCATAATCCTCACTGCCGCTCCTGAGTTTTCCTTCTCTGGCTTTTACTTCATACAGTCGATCATTACGATCTCTTTCATCTTCCTCTACCTCGGAGATTAAACCTTTACGCACCTTTATTTCCGCACGTTGAGCTGAAACAGCTTTTTGAGCCATGTCAGGATCAGGTATCACGTTTCGTAAATCCTGCTCAGAGAGCAACGGTCTGCCTTTCTCATCAAAAGATGTAGCTTGCTTCAGTGCTTTTTTATACTTACGCTGAGAATCCATTCTGTTCATTTTCAAAAGATCCTCTTCGTATTTTACAATCTTGTCATTGACCCTGAATTTTATCTCAACAGGGATATTGTTTTTCTTAGAAAATTCTGACCAACTATTCCTAATCAGAGTAAGCCCGTTACCCCCGTGTATGTCTTCGTCTTTTGATATCTCTATCAACCCGTAAGCTATCTGATCAGCAACATCTTTGGTAAAAGCTCTATCGTCACCAACACCTTCAGACGCTTTGACCAAAGCGTTATACTGTTTAACATAGTTGTCATAAATCAACTTATTCTGATCCATGATACCGTGAGCCAAAACCTTACCAAGTCCTGCTTTGAAATTTACAGCAGCATTATTTATCTCGAGCTGCTCCTGTCTGCTCTTCTCAGCGTCCTGGGCTTTTAATTTTTCCCGAAAATATTCCCTTAATTTTTGCCGACCAATAGGTGTATTGTGTTTCTGAAATTTTCTATCAAAATCGATAGCGGCATCGAGTGTAGTTTTAAATTTTGAACCTTCCGGTACCGGTCCGGATAAAATAGAATCAATAGAAATTCTATAATGTTTAACTCTTAATTCATCTTTCTCAATCTCGGTTATACCGCTCTCCGGCAAAGATCGCTCAAAGAAACTTTTGGACGGTAAAATAGTTCCATCCGCTCGTACCAAGGGATTGCCTTGTTGAAATTGTCTTAAAACATCATAATACCCTCCTGCTACATCTGCCTGAAAACTTTGCGTTTTGGCAGCAATTAAATCCTTATTGCGAATCCTTTCCTGATATACTCGATGATCCAATCCTTTCTCAATATCCGCTGTCCGATAACCCCTGGCCCTGGCTTCAAAAAGTAAACGGGCATTATCAGATAAAGTAGACCCGACTTCTTCATATATGGATCGAACACTCTCTTGATATGGTAAAAAACCATCAATCGCATCCTGACTTCTCTGCTGACTGTAACCCACAACATTACCCTGCTTATCAACCCCTCTGAAAAGCTGTCTGGATCGTTCACGAGCAGCAAGTAAAGCTCTTTCTGCATTGACCTTATCCTCATCGTTTTTGCGCTTCATGATGGCGTTCACGATCAGGTTAGTATCTCTCTCCATATTCGTAAAAGGAGAGTACACTTTATTAGGAACATCAAGTGTAGGGGCTCGCAAGTTTGGAGCAAATAATTTAGGAGGGGCATTGTATTGGGTTCTGAAGTTCAAAGTGCGCCCTTTTAAGGGAGCAGGAGCCCCACCGGTTTGTAACCTGACACCACGAGGCATATCTACCCCTGTAACTGGACTGCGCTTTCTCGCAGTCCCTATTCCCGCAGTTTGTGTTGTTCCTAAAATAGTAGCCATAATGTTTATTTAGAAGAACTTTTTGAACTCAAAATTGAACTTGTCGTAGATGAACCGGTTCCTAAAAGGCCAGAAAGTAAAGATGCTTGTGCAGAATTTTTTGCATTGGAATATTGAACGAGTCCATTGTTCAACGCTTGCCAGGCCTGAACGCTATAGTTATAGGCTGTTGCCTTGGCTGAAATATTCGCCTGTGCAATACTGCCAGCAGCACTCAAATATCTGTTCGCATAAGAATTGAAAGCATTCAACTGACCCTCTATGATCATCTGTTGAGCTGCAAAATTACCTTCCCATCTTGATCTTGCTGCGGCATCCAAAACCTTTCCTGCTTTAATATCCGCATTATGTCTCAATATGAACTTATCCATGGCCCCCTGAGTCCGGAGTCCTATGATTGCTTCAAGAGGGGAATCCTGATCCATGATAACACCTGAAGCACCGAAACCGACCTGCATATGACCTTCCGCTCTGGCATATTCTTCCTCAAGTCTCTCTTCGTCCAGATCTGCCTGATTCCAAATAAGCCGGGCTTCGTCTTCAAGTAAATGAGCATTATAGTCACCTATCATGCTAGATACTTTGGCATTAAATTTGGCTTTTTCCATGATAAGCTCGTACTCCATCTCTCCAAGTCCAAGAGATATCATGGCATTCACCTTACCCATTGCCAGAATTGCACCCGCTTGGGAATCTCCAAGTTTAGCCAAAGCCGCTGAGTTGGCCTTTGCAAGAGCCAAAACATTATCAGCATTCTGCATATTGTAACCATAACTAAGCAGGGATGACGTAGACGATGAAGCTGCAGACGCTATTATGCCCCAATAAGACATTTTAATCTCCTATGGCTACCCTATCAACCAAGCCTAAAACGGTTAAAGGCAAGGGTTGAGTTTGTCTTATGATCAAGTCGATATCACGATCATACCCACTGGTAAACGTAAAAGGTTTAACCCCTTCAAAAACAGGGACCGGTTCTCCCATTATATCTGACGGTTTCCGGAAAGGAACAGGGTCCATGTACTCTTCTGCATCTTCATGATCATAGCGGCCTACTTCCAGGCCCAAAGAATGATACAGAAAAATATCCGTTTCAAGTATTCTTGCAATGCGGCTTATCGTTGCCCCATCCTCGATACTGTAATCCATAAAATAAGGACGTAATTCAGAAACATAGGGTAATCCTATAACTACATGAGATTTAGCTTTTTGAAGAGTAATAGCCCCGCCTGAAACAGTAAACTCACCTAAAGGAGAACCGTCACCTAAGGCTTCGACAGTACAACCCTCTAAGTGGCTCAAACCACTTATTGTCGTAGCTGCAACACCATCATACACCAGGAAACTGTCAAGAAAACGAGCTTCAGTCATGTCGTCTGATTTGAACTCAGGTGCCATTACCTCTAAGTACCACTTATCCGTACCGTTTATTTCTCTCTGAACAAGAGTCCATACCTCATCTTCCTTATTGTCACCGGGTATAGAGGCCACAGATTTAAACAATCCATCCGTTATATGAACATGCCATCCAGTGACATTGTGTTCCCTCTTAAAAGTAAGAGCTATCATATATCCATCTTCCCTGACGCACCACACTATGCCATTTGGTGTCTGCTGATATGCCCATCCAACAATAGTATAATTCTCTGTCAAATGGGGGGCTAAAACAGAAAGATCAACGGTTACATACGCATCACGGTTATAATCAAAAGCAAACTGATTTACCGTCCTGCCTAAACGCTCAAGAAAAATAGTAACCGGACCTATCATCAAAGGTCTTAACTTCTCAGCTCCGTTGTTAGTATGGCGTGAGGCCATAATAGACTGAAAAGACAAAGGTTCATACCCGCTTCCGGATATTGTCCATTCATCCCCTAGAGTCCCGACAAGTAATTGTCTGCCGGTAGCCATCCACTGAATCTTATTCTGTTCACCCGCATCAAGGGTGAAAGTAAGTCCATCAGACGCCACTATGGGATCTGATCTGCCAAAATCATAATAGTCACCTGATTTTGAACACCAGATCGTCTGCGGACGTGTAGCAATAGATCCGTAGGCAATACGTTGTTCAAAAAAGGCAACAAATTCAGGATACCCGTTAACCGGACTCCATTCCGGGGTAGACCAATCTGCTCTTGCTGTAGTATCCTCCAACTCTACCGTAACCGTGGCATCAACCACCGTTGAACTCGTGTATGATGTAATAACTACCCGACCCCCGTTCACCTTCATCTCAAGATCTTCAAAGTTTACGTCAAACAGAGCTGAACTTGCTGTCAAAGTAATACTGCCGGTTACGGCAGAAGGTGTAATAGTTAGAGAATCATCAATGTTTAGGGTAAAAGGTTGCTCCGACATGGCAACCTCATCAGCTTCCCAATCATCGTGACCATTACGTTTGAACGCAATAGGCATTCTGTTCGGTTGCGTTATGAATAATATATCAGCACTTTGAGCAAAACTAAGCTGATCAAGCTCCATAGTCCCGGTGAACTCGAAAACATAAGGATTCCCAGGGTTTAAGGAATCCTCTACTAATCCGCTATCTATGCCGAATACAACTCTTACATTGCCGTTATTGTGCAGATAAAATACCAGAGTATAAGCACTCTCTTCATTGAAAATAAAAGGGACCAACCGAGGAGTCGTTGCAGTAAGAGCCCCACCAAGGAGAGAAGATATATCGTAAACGAACTCAAAACCGGAACGTCTTCTGGCTGGCCCCTGTGTTAAAGCGACCATGTTCTGCATAGTCTTACATCCATTTTTAAAACGGATGTTATCAGTCAACATTGATATTAGAGGAGAAATTTCCCCTGCATTAAAAGACCGCTTATGTCTGTAAAATCGATTAGCCATCAGTCTGTATAATCTAAGTTACCCTCACCCCAATTCTCAGGATTTACAAAAGAATCATTGTGAGGATTTTCATCATGCACCGGATACTCGGAATCAAAAGAAGCATCATTAGAATATGCCTCTATTTGGGCCAATTTCATTTCTTTTTTCTTGGATGCTGCCAGTTTAAGATCAGAAGCAATGGGTCCGGCCAAACGAGATGCTAAATCAAGAGTCAAAACTTCGATGAAATCCTGAGTGTAAAAAGAAGCATCAGTCTCTTTTCGAGTGTAAACAAGATGCAGATCAACACCTTCTACGACAAGATAATCCGGAACAATTATCTTTTGGCCCTCAATGAAGAATGTTCTCTTTGTCTTTACTTGTGGATGTAGTGATCTGGGAGCAAGACAATCGGATGGTATCTGATAAGGCGTACCCCTGGCATGATCCTGATCTAATTTCTGAAGAGTAGCTGTTCTCCTGGCGAAACCCCAATCAAAAGCTGACAGTTGCCTGTTTCGACAGGATTCGTAAAGATAGTTACACATCCTTGATCTTTCATTAGACTCACCCAGGTCACGAATAGGTTTTTCACCTATTTCAGCCAAAGCGAGATTGCAAATTGAAACAGCACTTGTTGACATCAGAACCTCCTGCTACACCATGCGAAGTTCAATGAATTTCTCTACCGTTTTCTCCAAACCGGTATTGCCCATCGATACTCCGTATCTTTCAGAAATAAATTCCTTGAGTCGTTTCAGCTCAAACTTTCCGGCTTTAAGATCTTCTTCTGACATCTTTGAAAAGTCCGGAGCTGGTGTTTGATCAGGAGTAGACGGATCGAATTTCTTCTCTTCAGGTTCGCCGTCTAATCTTTGAAAATGAGTAGGTACTTTGTCAAAATCGTCAATATCGCCTTCGGCATAGTAACGAATCTTGCCTATTTTATTCCTGATCCAGCACCGTCTTTCACATACACATTTCATGTCTTTCTCCTTTAATAAAAAAATGGGGCTGACGCATTATACGTCAACCCCATTTAACACGTCAAGCGTTACCTCTTATTTCTCTTTGGATCTACCGGTTTGTCTGTCCATCCAGCACAACAGCACACTCAGCTCCGGTACCAAGAGTCATCTTGATATACCTCTTTGCATTCGAGGGGATCTCAAAAGTCATTGCTTCTTCAGTTGGCACCGCTACTGTCATGAGAGCAACATACGAACCACCCTCTGTGTCGCAGTGGGTGATTGCCATGTCTGCAGCTGCATCAAGACCGTTGATACAGAACTTAATGGATTTACCGGGGCCGGGACGAACGGTTTCGAGATCAAAAGCGGTTGCTGAAGTGACGGATAAAGTATTATCTTGCAGCATAACTGTCTCCTATTAGTATTTTAAAAAAAACTATCTTACCGGATGTTATTAGGTAAGAACAGCTTCGGTTTCCAGGATAGCATTACAGGCACGGATCGGAATACCACGATAGGTGGTCATCTCTTTTCCATCCCCAAATACATCCCGCCATCCAAGGGCAGCGTTGCTTTTGAAAACTGCCGCATCGTCCAGCATTGCGAGTACCGCCGGAGAGCAATAAAAAACACCACGACCAATACCACTCAAGGGTACGGTGTACCTGGCCTTATTCATCATCTGAAGGAGTGTCTTCTGGGCAGTGGCATCCAACATATCACCTAACTCAACATTGGCGATACGAACTATATACCTCCAATCCTTCACACAAAGACCCTGCTTCACCTGATAATGTGTCCGGTATCCCTGGAAACGACCACCATCGGAATCAAACAGGGTTTGCTCTCCGAGATCCCGACTCTGGATACCGACTTTTGAGCCTTTCGGGTAGATCCCGAAAACTGTTTGAGGTGCCCAAACGACATACCATACTGACGTTTGAACATCCGCAGTCGTACCACCGGCATTAAGAATGTGCTTCAGGTATGCCGAGTTGGTTTGAGCTGTCGGTTTATCGGCAGGATCGCCGATAGCATCATACCGGGGGGCCAGACCGTTAAATTTCTCCGGATCAACATCCGTATCTCCGTAAAAAATAGTGCTTGCCAGTTCCTGAGACATACCCTCAATGTGGGCGGTATCTTCTTGGAGACGAAACTCGGAGGTGTTGCCGTTAAGATCGGCAAGATCTTTATCGACTTCGCCGTAATCTTCGCACATGCCAATGGTATCATCGACCTGAGTTGTTTTACCTTTGGTCGGGGTAACACCCTGATAGAACTTACGCCAGACAGGTGTAGGCAGTCCGTTACGAACGGTAACACGATGACCGGTTGGCAGATTGCCCTCTACCAAGGGAATGTCTTCCAGGATTGGATTATACTGTGTCAGAAGTTCTCCAACATCGGCAATAGACCCATCAGGGTCCATGGTTTTTGTCAGATTGATCAAATTCGGATAATCTGCATTCGACATAGGATCATAAGCCATAACTTTTCTCCTTAATTATTTTCACTGTTCATTGTCGGATACATACGTTGAGCCCGAGTTGTTTTGGTACTTCTCTTGGTTGTACTCGGAGCTTGTATGATCCCACCTTCTTGTAGAGCTTTTCCGACCAGATGCAACCCTTTGATGATGGCCGGATTATCACCGGCACGAGTGGCTTTATCTTCCAAAAGCAATCGAATTTCACCTTCCGGGTCCATGAAGGCTAAAGCTCTATGGGCCAATGACACATTGAGTTCTTTACTCTCTCCCCACTCTTCAAAAAGTTTGGTAAGTCCCGCCTGATTCTGCTCATTTATCTGTTGTTCTTTATGAGCGAAAAGGCTACTTATGATCCTCTTATTGAGATTAATAGTGGCATCAAGCTGCCCCTGTGTCAATTTGTTGTCTTTTGCGTATTTGTTAAGAGCCTCTGTCAACCCTTTCACATCTTCTGGGATATCATACTGATCCGGTACTTCGGTGGGTAGTTCAGATTCAGTAAAAGCCTTTACAACATCTTCAACTGATTCAAAACCCTTCAGTCTCTCATGATTACGAATACCCTCCGGCAAGCTGTCAAGCCAGGATTTATTAGGATCTGCCGGGGTAGGATCTGCCGGGGTAGGATCTGCCGGGGTAGGATCTGCCGGGGTAGGATCTGCCGGGGTAGGATCTGCCGGGGTAGGATCTGCCGGGGTAGGATCTGCCGGGGTAGGATCTGCCGTCATAACGGTACCATCTTTACTCATAACCTTGAGCCTCCTTCTGCATTGTTAAATATATCCCAGGGCTGGCTTCTTGTATTTCGTCAAGTAAAATTAAACCTATTTCTCGTTTACCAAGATTAAAATCAGCTAACTCTCCTGGATGGATAGATTCATAGATACCACAGTTACATAATATTTTCCACACTAAATATCTGGTATCCTTATTTTTTAAAGCCTCTCTTATTTTTGAGCGGTGAAGCTTAGTCAAATGGTTGACTTGTTGCGCCTCTTTTCTTTCATCTTTATCCGGTTGATATTCAGCCATTATGCACCTTCACCTAGTACATCTGTAAGTGTATCCCCTACATCTGCGTAATTCTTTGCAGCTTGAGATTGCGTAAGTGTATCCTCGCTTCGGGCTTTCTGCATCATTGCCCCTTCTACTTTTCGTTTTTCCTCCTGCTGCTGTTTCAATCTCTCTGCTCTTATCTGGTTTACCTTATCGTCATCATTCAATACTGTTATAGGTACTCCATAAATATCAGCAAACTCATCAACAATATTATCTGAGTTTACCTTATCGAGAACAGTTTGATCATAGGAGGCCACGCCACTGACTGCTCCCAGAAAATTTGTTATTGGTTTGGCAGCAATAGATTTTTGTACCTGGGCCAATACACCGGTAAAGGTTATATCATAGTCAAGATTAAGTCCCTCAAGTTCTGCCGGTATCGGCGGCAAAGCGTCACGCCTAGCCAGTATAAGCAGACACCTGCTTAAAATAGGTCGGAGCATATCATGGATTATCGGTTTGACCACCGGACCCAATCGAAGATTCTTTTCTTCTTCTTTTACGAGTACTTCAGTTGCTTTTAGCGGGCTTGCATTTGGATCTCTGGCCGCTGTAAGAAAGATGTCATTAAAAAACCCTCTTCCTATGTGTTCCTCTATCCTCTCTGCTGCTGCCGCTGCAGCCTGAAAATTAAAATTTATATTGTAAGCGGATTCAATTTTATCCTGAGAATTTCTAACATAATTCCTGGCCCCTGGAAGCATATTGAGTTTATTTCTCAAATAACTCGGGGCAGTAGTAGGAGGATCGATAGTCTTATGAACCGCTTTCAAAAAACCCTTTTCAATTTCCTGCAACCGTCTTGCATGGGGTAAAACCTTACTTCCTCTCCCGACCCCATACACATCTGAGCCTATAACCCCCATTCTGGCAACACCCCAAGGTCTTTCGTAAAAACCCTCTTTCAATATTGGTTTTTCGAGTTCTTCTCTATCACCCTTGAGTACTTTTTTATTATGCCCGGCAAAATCCAAGAGAAAATAACACGAACTTATGGGCTTATCCATGTAACGGTGTTCCGTTATGGCATGTAAAACCGTATAATACTGCAGATGGGCATTTTTCTCTTTTGCGAGTTCTTTTATCTTTTCCGGGAGTCTGTTTTTTCCAAACTTTTTTATAAGTTGATGGGGTGTAAAAAATAACAAGGAATAAAACCGATCAACCTCCCCATTGTCATCAGTCCCTATGACGTACTCCCCATAGGTATAATTCTTAAATTTGAAAGCTGTTCCCGGAGTGTTTGTGTCAACTACCAATAATGCACCGTTTCCAAAAGCGCAGTACTCCGTAAACCAACTACTCATTATGCTGTAAAAATTAGAAGCGAGAAGGTGGTTTTTTAAAACCTCCTGTGATTCCGAAAACCATCGTTTAACAGCAAAAGACCTTTTAGCAACCCGATCCACCGGATCAAGGTTAAACCAGGGCCGAAGAGTCGATATAATCCCCTCATCCAGCGCTGAGACTAGAACGTACAGAGCTTCCTCTGCTGCCGGGTTTATGGAATCAACCGCACTAAATTTTCGTTTTGGGGGTCTGGTATATGTAGTAAACACCCCACGACCAGGGGTAACGAATCGAGAAATCAATTTAGCTTCAATATCGTAATCTCTTCGCTCTTCAAGGAATTCTTCGTACTCTAAAGCGTGATATGATCGGGTTCCAACTTTTGAATCGGGCATTATGTTTCTTCCGCTATGAGACTCTGACTGACTACATCAGGATTGGGATCGAGTTTAGAAGTCAAAATTGTACTGGACCGACCTTTCTTTCTGGCAGCTTCTTTTTCGGCTTCCAGGGCAATACCTTCTTTCAACTGCTGTCTTTTAGCCTCCCAATCATATGTCTTTGTGGGAGTAGGATCTGGCGGCTTCAGTAATTGGGCCTGAGTGGTAGCTTGTATAACCTCTGTCTGCTGCTCCTGTAAACTGATCATAGCTTCGGCCATGGATTCTATGGCACTGGTATAATCAGGAGTAGAAGGAGCTGACGTTGTTTCAGATTCAGACTTTCCCATAATTAACCTCCTAAGACTGTCTTTCCTCCAAGAGCTTCTTTTTCATCGGTTAAAACAGTAGTACCGGAACGTCTTGAAGAAACAGTTTGACCGGCTGGCTTTTCAGCAGTCGGAGCAGCTCCGGAAGAAGCTGTTCCCTCTCCCCGCATTATACCGGAATCCCACACCTGACCTTGCTCACCCCAGGTGGTTATGAGTTTCTGAAGACTTGATTCCTGATCAGCAGACCAGTAAGACGCAAACAGGTTATTTATCCTGTTCATCTTTTCAGCTTCAGACACGGAATAATCAAGCCCACGGGTAGCCGCATGAGAAGCTTCCTCTGCAATTTGGGCATTGACATCCTGAACAGCCTTGTCAGCGGAATCGTATTTCAAAGAATAAAGGGAATTAAGTTCTTCTATCCCCATTCTCCTTTCCGCTTCCTCTTGCTGCTTTTGATAGATTGCTTCGTAATCGGGTAAGCTTATGGCCGGAATTTCTATGTCCGGAATTTCTATGGTAGCCGCAGAAGATGTCGAAGAAGTAGCCGCTTCTTCGTCATCATCGGTCAAAGCGTCATATAAGTTACCAACCAGAGTACCGGTAGCCAGGTTTAAGGCAGATGCCGTGGAAGAAGATCCCATAATAAACCTCTATACATTTTTTTAAAAAAAATAGCTTTTTACAAAAATACAGGAATTATTGTTAAGATGTCAAGTAAAAATAATCACGATGAATTTGAGACACTACAACATCTTGTATAACCGGATCTGCATAGTGACAAACAACTGCGTCTTTTAAAATACCTACTTCTTGGAAACCCACGACCTTTGACCAACGAATAGCAAGAGTATTACATACTGGCAGAAGCCCTAGAACATTATTAACAGCAAACTCACCGTCAAATTTCAACTGAAAAATATAATCAAGCCCCCTCCGGCCTATCTCAACTGATCTTTTTCTCCCGAAGACAGATGGATGAAGTGAAAAATGGGCTTGAGCCGCTTTTCCGCAGTAGTTAGACAACATTACTTCCCCAATAACTGTGTCATTGTCGTTATCCCAACAGATGTAATTCCATAATTTTTTATTATTAAGCATCGAAGAAACCACATCAAGATCCGGATTTTGAATTTCCGGAACACGATAACGCAACAGGTTATGTTGTTTTAAATCTTTCCAGTAACGAAAGACAAAATGGCGCATGGCAGCATTGTCTAAATCCACCGGTACAAATTGAAAATTATATAAAGGGGTCATAGTCGTCATTATAAAAATTCATTGGATCATAATTCCGATCCCTTTTTTCCTTAAAGTGTCTCATTTGCCTGAGTGTCTCATCAGTAATTCCCCTCTCCCGCATCTGAGGTGTAGCCCGGTGTATCACATCAACCTCCTCCGCAAAAGTAACGGCAAGAGCATCCGCTTCATCAAAAGGGGTTCCGGGGGCTCTTGAACGGATGTGCTGCTTGGACTCCATCTGAATATAACCTTTATCATTTAACTCGCATGTGGGTGTCGAAAGACCGACTATCAGGTTCTCATCGTCCGGTATGGAAGGTGTCTGCCCTTTATAAGCTCCGGCCATGAACCAATCCTTGACCTTGCCATATATCTCAGCTCTTTTGTTAAGATACAACGAGTTTGACAACCTTGCGGCGAAATGAACAGGGTACAGGATGTCACCATACCCGAGCTTTTCAATCTGGTTAATGACTCCCTCACCCCGGCCACTGTCAACCATTATGGCATCAGCACCCCATGAGCTGGCCTCTTTTACAGCAATAGACCCGAGATCCTGAGGTTTCACACCTTTAAACTTCAAGATGGGGTATAAATGACGACCTTGCCGTTTTGCGATAGTAGCACTGTCACCTTTGGCTGAATATGCCGGATCAACCCCTACGATTTTAGGGGCAAAACCAAAGTCTTCCTCTTTTAGTCGATTATTCACTGCCGGTTGGATGATATCAAGAGGAATCAATACGTTCTCAGATGAAGCTGTCCAGGAGCAATAATACTCCTGTTGAATCAGTGACTCCGGCATCCCGGACTCTCTATCCTGCTGAATAGCTTCCAGTGTGGGCACGCCGGTATCATCCCGGGTCAAGTACTGGCTGAACCAGTTTTCATTCTTCTCAGCGGCTCTGAAGAGCTGGTACATATGATTCAGACCACGGGGCGTGCCGTTGAATAAAGCCCATCCGTTGTTCTCTGCCAAGATGGGCCGAAGATAATGCCAGGCTTCGGGTCGGTGAAGAGAAAACTCGGTAAAAATTATCCCAACCGGGTTTGTTCCCATGATTGAGTCAATGTTATCAGACCCGCATACTTTAAGAACAGAGTCAGTCTTCAATTCCAACTCCATACCTGTCTCTCTTTTGTTCTTAATCAACTCTCTTGGAATGTAATCAAGAAACTTCCGTCCCGAGCCATCAGCTCCCAACCATATAATCTGCCTTGCCTGATTAGAAAAAGGGGCCATGTACAGATAAAGGCCTTTTCTTTGAACGGCCTTTGCAGTGAGTATGTTGATAGCAACAAGATCTTTACCGTTTCTCCGGGGCCAAACAGTGATACCCCTCCGGATATTATTAACAACAAAAGCTTGCCATACCGGATCTTGGTAATGACGGAGATTAAAATCGTAAGGGAGCTTTAAAGACGGCATATCTAAGTAATCGGTACAAAAACAGAAGTTGTGTCGTGATAAGAGTGTTTTATTTTTCGGGTATAAATGTAACCGGTGTCCACTCTCAGCACCTCATACTCTGTAAACTCATCAATGTCGAAAATAAGAGTCTCGTGCATCTGAAGATCCCTTACCCTTTCCAGCTCTTTGGATGGTTTCATATCAAATCATCAAACCCCTCTATTTCTTTAGTCTTGAAATCAAGCTCTTTTATATCCTTCTTACCGGGTGTCACGTCTATGATTGTCGGATTCTTGCGGTTGGATATGCCTTCTATCTCGATCTTGAAAACCATATCCGCATTCACATCAACCTGAGCCTTTTCTCTCCGGTTGAAAAAAGTTGAGAGAAGAAACTTCACAAACTGCTGCGGCATTGCTTCTCTCAAGCCGCCTTGAATATATGCGTCTTCAATAAAAGATCCTGCCAGTTCGAGGCAAGCCATGGACTCCTTCATGTAAGTCCCCGGCACATCTTCCTCTGCCCGGATGATACGCTGCAGCGCATCGAATCCTCTTAAACCGATAGCCATAGCAAGACCTGGAGGGGTCGGAAGTTGCGGATCATCCTCATCTTTTAAAAGCGAGAAATAGTCTACGATCTTCAACCTCAGCCTGTCAGGGTCGGCCATGACTTGTTCGGGGGTATAAAACCTCGGGAGGTTTATACTTCGTTGTAGTGTTTCAGGAATTTGTGCCATAGTTTACTTATCAGAACAATAAAGTTCGAATATATTCTATTTTTTCATGCATCTGTTTGATACTTTCCCTTATGATTACAGGACCACCAGTTAAGGTTTGTACAAGGGAAAGCCCCCCAATGTTCTCTTTTTGACTCGGATCTTGTGGGATGTCGCACATACTCGCTATCAAATCATCTAAAGCCTCGGATACTGTACCTAATTCTTTAAAGGCTTCCAGTAAATCGAGATGTTTCATAACTTTAAGGGTTGGTGTCCCAGGGGTTTGTGTCCCAGGGGTTTGTGTCCCAGGGGTTTGTGTCCCAGGTACTTCGTTCGTAGGTTGTGGGGTTTCATCAGGGATACTTATTGTGGAGTTTAGGTTTTTATGTAAGTGTTTCACACTTTCAGCTTCCATGTTTTCAAGTGTAAGTCCCATCTTTCTCTCCTTCTCTGTTGAATTTGGTGGTTTTTAAACTTTCGTTTCTTATTATATGAGTTTACGGGTTGATGTCAAGATTTTTTTTAAGTTATTGGGTGGTTGTGTCAATTGACACAGACTAGGAGGGGGTCTGGGTGGTTGTAGTCGTGTTTGCCGCTTATTTTTATGGCCGATTTTCCCCCGATCCCCACTGTCCCAGGACACAAAAATTCAATGATAACGTACAGTTATGTGGTTATGTCGCAATCACTACGGCTTCTAGTAGATTAGAAATGATGTGTGTCAGTTGACAGAGAATATAAGTCAACTGATTTCAATGTACATTGCCACTGGTTGACAAAACCAACGTACATGTATGTCTAAACCCGCATGTTTAAAGGGCTGTGTATGTGTGTGTATGTCAAAACGAAATACCTTTTTATATAATATGAAATATATAACCAAAAGTATGTGTCAATTAACACCTCTTTCCTTTCTCTGGTAAAATTGGTAGAGGAGTTTAATTTTGACATACACACACATACACAAGCCAGTAAATTCAAGGATCTAGACATACATGTACGTTGGTTTTGTCAACTATTAAGACATACACAACACATACATTTCCATAAGCTGTGACTAATAGTTTATTAATATATTCATTAATTATACTAATGAAGATATCTGTTGACAATTTTCGTGGATTTTAAAACGATTTTAGATATTTTTGTCACAAAATGTCAATTAATCTCAACATACATGATTTTTTAGTTGACAGAGGTTTTTTTATCTTGTAAGTTAAAAATAAAAACACTTTAAAACCTGTCAATTAACACAAAGGAGAAAACAACCATGACAAAAACAGATCAGAAGTATTATCAAGCTGTAATTGATAGAGGCTTCGAGGTTGAGTTCCAAACGGGCTATAAAGATGAGCCTTGGTCAAAGGCAAAATTGTTAAAAATGAAAATCGAAGAGTCAAAAAGAGGCTATCGTCTTTTTGTACTGGAAGGTTGGAAAAAATACAGTCGTCAGCATGTTTATTTTCAACGCTTTGTCTATCTTGCTGGGGTTGAATGTGGTCAATATTGGGCTATCCGCTGCCCTGCAACAGTAACAACGATAAAAGAGGCTATCGACTATACAACCCCCGCTGTTGTCCACAAAGCTCGGAAAGTGGGCAGAAAAGTAATCAGACAAGGTGATGTCTTTATCATTGAGCAGTCCAGGGATGGCAACCATTCGAATTTACCGGAAAATCACTCCTTCAACCCGGAGACCAGAACCCTCAAACATCCAGAACACAAAAATATCCACATCCCGTTCCCTTGCAAGTTTGTCCAGGGGAAATCTGTCAATTCAAGAGCTGATTAAAAGGAGAAAACAACCATGAAAAGGACAGCAACCAAGAAACAACGAGAACACAAACAACAACCTCAATACCTCACACCCAAACAATTTGTGGAACTCCTGGCCGAATACAGCCATGACCCGGAGTACCAGGAACATTTACTCCGACAAGTAGTGGAGACAAAAGAAGCTTAATCTCTGAACATCAAGGAGTAGGTGAAAAGTCTACTCCCTGTCTTGAGTGATTAAGACCAACCACAACCAAGAGGAGAAAACAACCATGAAAGACCATTACACTATTTGTATAAATCTAGGTGTGGCTAGATTACGGCCTAAATACTACCCCCGTAGTCTGCACCCACAATGGTCAGTCATTGATAGCAGAACAGGGTGCCGGGTTTGTGGACCTACAACAAGAAACGGCTGTGAACGTCATATAGACAAACTACTAAAAGGAGAACCAAAATGAAAATCAATAACGACTTTATATTATCAATCGACATTGTGTCAGATGAGCCACACTTCAACCCTGCAGGGTGCGAAAACTGCGCCAATGGTCTTGGAAATAGTGTCTATGAGGTTAAAGCTTTTATTGATAATTTTAAAGATCACTATGAAGTCGAAATATGCCGGGATTGTCTGCTGGCTTATCATTACAGTGAACAACTCGACAAAGGCTGTAATAATGTTTTCAGTATTTAACCAAGAAGGAGAAAAGGATCATGAACGTTAAAAACATGCGAAGCCCGAAAGGAAATCATATCCCGAATCAATTTATTATCACTCACAAAACAACCAAAACAACCGTGAAAGTATTCCAGTCCTACCATTCCATTATTGTAAAAATAGTGAAGAAAACCGGTAAGCCTTCCACGGCATATCTTGATAAAAATTTCTGGGATTACTCTGTTACTACCGGGAAATATAGAAATATGTTTTTGGGAGAAAACAAGGCCGATACTCAAAGAAAAATTGAGAATGGCACATATAAACTGGTTGATTTAAACAAATAAGGAAAAATAGATCATGAAAAGTTTTATCAGCCTGTTCCTGATAGGTTGCATGGTCTATGCGACTCTTTTGACCATAGCAACCTATTATTAAACCCCGACAAAAAAGGAGAAAAGATCATGAAAACCAGAAAAAACCACTTGATGAATTACTACGGAATGAACGAGTACCAAGCAGACGAAGCGTTACATCTTTGGGAGCCAGTAAAAAGGGCATTAAAGAAAAATGAAATATATGCCCGGGTGAATAGAGTATCAAGGTCTGGTATGTATCGGACTATATCTCTTTATATAGTACATAAAGGCCGAATTAAATGTCTTAACTACGCCTTCGGCAAAATTTTCGGGGATAGATTTTCCTTTAAAACCTATGAAGTTGGTATATCTGGTTGTGGTATGGATATGCTTTTCGAAGCTAATTATAGACTTTTCCGGGCTCTTTGCCCTAAATCCCATTACCAAAGTTATTGCAGATACCGAGAATTGTCCTAAAAACAAAAACGGAGAAAGAATCATGAAAAAGGAAGAATTACAGAAAATCATAGAAGAGCATGAAAGCTGGTTAAAAAATGAAGGGGGACCGAGAGCTAATTTGCGGAGAGCTGATTTGCAGGGAGCAGATTTGCGGAGAGCTTATTTGCAGGAAGCTGATTTGTGGAGAGCCAGTTTGCAGAAAGCTTATTTGCAGGAAGCTAATTTGCGGAGAGCTGATTTGCAGGGAGCTAATTTGCGGAGAGCTGATTTGCAGGGAGCAGATTTGCGGAGAGCTTATTTGCAGGAAGCTGATTTGTGGAGAGCCAGTTTGCAGAAA
>JASFHE010000003.1:0-39794 GCA_050123415.1 Desulfobacteraceae bacterium
TTCTGGGTGGAACAGTCAGGGGAGGGGATATCAATACAGATAGTTGAGACATCCCAGATTGATGATGCCAAACCTGATCAGGAACAGATCCTCCGGTCTGCGACACATTTTAATCCTGTTGACCTGGTATGCGGAGTGCGGGACTACAATGGAAATCCGTTTGATCTGGAAAAGTATGTTGATTATGGCGCAGGATTTATATCTAAAAAATCTAAAAACGGCAGGGAACTCAGGGCAATGGAACTTCCGGGTTTATGGAACGGTTCAATGGCATACTGGAATACTGTGTTCGTTGAGGTGCCTGCCGGTACATTCAGTCCTGTTAAAACTGTTTTTGACCTGATGAATAGTGAACATACCTCATAATAATAAAGGTAAACGGTGAATCTGAATGACTGATCTGCTTGTTGAACATATTGAATGGGCTGTAAAATACGCGTACATGTGGGGATTTTTAATGGTTTTTATCCTGATGACCATCGAGAGTTCCTTTATACCCTTTCCCAGTGAAGTTATCATGATCCCGGCAGGTTTTATGGCCTGCAGAGGGGAACTGTATTTCGGGCAGCCGCAGATTGATCTTACCATTGTTTTTTTATGCGGATTGACTGGCTCTCTTGCCGGCGCGTACATCAATTACTGCCTGGCAATGTCCCTTGGCAGACCTTTCTTATACCGGTATGGAAAATATTTTTTAATAAAACCCGGAGTGCTTTCCAGGGCAGAAGAGATATTTTTAAAATATGGCGAGATAACAACCTTTATATGCCGCCTGCTCCCCGGTATCAGACAATTAATATCCCTGCCGGCAGGTATCTCAAGGATGCCTGTTTCAAGGTTTATACTGTTTACCGGACTCGGGGCCGGAATATGGTCCATGATTCTTTTAGGCATAGGCTACTATTTTGGGAGCCTCTTTGTCGATATGTCATATGGAGAGCTTGTACACAAGGGGAAAGGTCTTATAGCAGATCACTTTATATGGATCATAATATTTATCATTTTATTAATAGTTGTATATGGCATTATCCATCATATGATCATGAAATCCGGAAGGAAAGAAGCCCTGTAAAGGAAAGACTGATATTGCCGTAATAAATTGTTTTCGATAAGTAACGGGCATAAGGATTGCATTAAATTAACATTGCTGCCCATTTATTAAATAACAGGAAAATGTTTGATGGATGATGCCGAAAAAATAACTGGCAAAAAAATACTCAAAATACTTGAACAGTTAAAAAATAATCATACCATGATGAGTATACATGTCATGGGTACTGGTTTTGACGGCCTGTCCATAATACTGGGTATTTCGGATGGCGAAAATCCGCGTTTCTTTATTGATTATCCCGGCAGATCTGATGCTGCTTCTCCGTTTGTAAAAGGGAAGAAATGTTATTTTGAATTTACTGATGAAAACAGGATACCATACAGGTTTAAAACAACAATCGACAGTATCTTCGGAAGAAGAATAAAGTTTAATTTCCCTGGATTTATAGAAAGATCCCAGCGAAGAAAGGCCTTCAGGATTCCAACTCCTTCCGGGACCCAATTGCTCTACCGGAATAAAGATATAAAATTCGAGTTTGATATTATTAATATAAGTGAGACCGGGCTTCTTGCCAGTATAAAAAACGAATCCCACAGTCGAGGGTTATTATATAAGGGGAATATATTTAAAAAGGTATCATTGGTATATAAACAGGAAGATTTTTCTGTATTCATCAGTATCCAATCCGCGGAGATTGTAAGGACGGAAAAAGCTATTCAAAACGACGGGATCAACATCGGTCTTAAATTTACAGATTTAAATAAAAAGGATCGGGATGAATTAAGGAGATTTGTTTATTATTGTCAGCGAAGGTTACTACAGAAGAGGGGAGGGCTGGAGAACTGAAAAAAGATCAGACATAGAGGTCGATGTGTTCCCCACGCTGGCCGGATTTATTTATCTCATCTCCCATCCTGTCATATATGGTTCCAACACGTCTGGATTTGGAACCGGAGTATGATATCCGGACAAGCCTCTCCTCCTGAATATCAGTAGAAATGACATTTTTCTTCGGGATATTCCCTACAGGCTGGATTTCCTGATAAACAGGTATAAGAGCCAAATCCGTATTGATTTTCATTTTTGAGTCCTTGATGAGAATTACCCTGCAATATAATACATCAAATGGCTTTTTACAAGTCTATATTTATGATTTTCCCCAAATAAATCCGCACCCTGTCATAGCCTACAGCATTTGAGGCATAAGGACTTCAAGAGGGTTCAAGTGACAAAGCCTTTAACAAAAAGTAAGGTTCTTTAAATTAAAAAAACAATTTTTTATTACTCTTACAAGCTGTGAGGACGCAATGCCCTGAACATTAATAAAAAGTGACGAATGACGAACAGCGAATTACGAGTCACGAATGTTTATGGTGATGTTTTGTATTTTTTATTCACCCTTCGTCGTTCTTTATTCGATTGTTCTAATAAAAGCACTGGATTCCCGCCTTCCAGGCTGTGTCGTAATTATAAGATTGCAAGAAATTACATTATCGAGAAGGACTAAACGTAGGGTCGGGATTTATTCCCGACCGGTTCTTGTCCTATATATATCGTAGAGACAAGGCATGCCTTGTCTCTACTTTGTTAATGCATAGAAATGTGCCTCTATTTTTTCAGGTTCAGCGGATGACGATGATTATAATCGGAATTTGCCAGTATTACCTGTTTGCCTTCCTTTGCCTCGGGATCAATAACAACAGGCCCCATCAGGTTTACAGTGGAGTCTCCGGCCCTGCCGCCGGGGATTGTTACAATCGCGAATATCATGACAGATTCATTAGTGCCGGGCTTCAGGGCATTTTCTTCTTCAGGCGATATATCTTTCAGGTAATCCGGAAAGACCAGAAACGGATTCATTATCACAAACGCGAGTCCGGGAGATGTAAGTGACTGCAGCCACATAAAGGGTGATCCGGGTTTGTGATCCAAAACAAAATATTTTTTGTCTTCAGGGAACCCTGCCAAACCTTCGGAAAAATTAATTACCCTGCTTTCATCAATCTCTATCTCACCAAATCTTGTTGTTTTTATTATCATCATCTACCTTCTTCATCAAAATCCATAGATATCAGGAATTGATCCAGATCATCAGGCGCCTGTGAAGCTTTAATGTTTTCCCTCATGATTTTTTCATATACTTCGGTTCTGTTAATGGGTATGTCCTTTGGCGCTTTTACTCCCAGTTTTACCTGGTTACCTTTTACTTCAAGGACAGAGACAGTTATAGAGTTTCCAATCGTAATGCTTTCATCTATTTTTCTGGTTAATACAAGCACTGGTACCCTCCATGGCTCCAGGAATATTGTTTATAATAATGCTGCCTGATTAGAAATAAGGAAAATTAGCATTATTAGACTTAACTAGAGAAAATTTACAAGACTCATTTCCATTAACTTAGACGATGAAGACAGCGCTGCATTGTAAGCCAGTTCCTTTGATTTAAGGTTTAAAAGCGCTTCGGCAAGGTCTGCGTCTTCGAGTTCAGAGATTCTTTCAGTATTAGAGAGTTCAAGATCGGCAACTATTTCCTTTTTAACATCAAGTCTTATGCTTTTACCTGCGATTTCAGAGATGTTGCCATTAACACTTTTAAGATGATTGTCAAGTTTTGACATGGCATCCTGAATGCCGGAAACATCATTGTTTTCAAGGCTTGTTTTCAAATCAATAAATGTCTTGAATATATTTGAATCATCCCAGTTTTCGCCAAATATATCTTTTCCGTCCTTTCCGACAGGTACAGTGGTATCTTTACCGATATTTATTGAAAAAGCTGTATCATTACCCGAATATGTAACCGTTGAACCTGTAGCATCCAGAGTGAAAGGTATTGTATCGGTATTGGTTCCCCCAAAGATGTACCTGCCTCCGGAAGAACTGTTTGCCAGGCTTATTACCTCTTCAAGATATCCCTGAACCAGGTTGGCATTGTTTAATCTTTCCGAAGAACCGACATTTGCACTTGACATTGATACTGTAAGTTCCTTTGTGGATGTAAGAATATTATTAAGTTGTGAAAGTGCCGATTCGGAGGCATTAAGCCATGACTCTCCCATGGAAATATTCCTTTCCATCTGATTCAGACTGGAATTAGACGATCTCAGATCAAGTACTGTAACAAGACCGACGGGATCATCCGAAAGATCATTGATCCTTTTTGTTGTGTTTGCTTTAACCATATCAGCATAAGCCTTGCTAAGATTTCTTATGGCACTGTCATAAATAGTTTTGTTTGCTACTCTCATTTTTTGTCCTGCTATACAGTGTTGATAATTTGCTCAAGCATTTCTTCTGCGGTTGTTATTAATTTTGCAGCAGCTGCATAAGCTTGTTGGAACTTAATAAGATTGGCCATTTCTTCATCCAGTGATACGGCTGACATGTTGTCTCTCGTTTCGCTTAATTGCCCCTGTATCGCCTGGGTATATTCCTTTTGACGTTGAACACTCTGACTTTCTATACCGATTCTTCCGATCATCTGATGCAGATAGCCATCCAGCGTTGTATTGGACAAGTCCTTTGAAGTTGTCCCATCGGTTCGTGAGTAGTTCCATTGCTTCACTGTTACATTTGAATGCTGGAGCTCTAAAATTTTGAGTGAGTTACTGTTATCTCCGGGAAAAAATTCTCCGTTTGTATCTGAAGATTCGGTTACATTGATTGTAAATGTGTCTCCGGCACTATAATCACCCACTACACCGTTAAAAGTAATTTCAACTCCTTCTGCTATGGCATGAGTGCCAGCTATGGCTATATCAGCAGACCATGCACCGCTGTCCTTTCTCCATCTGAAGTTTCCTCCTGCCCTGATTTCTATTTCAAATGATCCGTCCGTGGTTCCTGTATATTGACCTGATGCTGTTAAGATACCCGTAGAGCTATTTGTTGCTGCACCAACCGGATTATCCACATTATTACTTATTGTACCTGCATTAATAAAACCTTTATCCGAAAGAATTTTATTATTTACACCCATATTTGATGCAGTTGAATCAGTAAAAAATGTATTTATTCCAAGCGCTGCAAGAATATTACTGTCATCATCTGAAAAGGCAAATGTATAACCTGGATGGGTTGTTGAGTCTATTTCAATATTTAAGGCACCATCCTTTATTGAAGCGTTCAGCGCATCCTCGCCGTTAATGGACAATCCATTAATTGTTGAGGCTAGATCAGACATGGTGGTTGTTCCTGCGTCCACGGGAATTGTAGCCTCTCCCACTACCGCACCTGTGGAATCGTATAACCATAGCTTGAAACTACCGTCTGTTATCTTATCGGAAAAATCCAGGCCTGAAGCAGATGATCCCATTGCAGCGAGTGGATCTGTAGACTTATATGTCCCTTCAACAGAGGAAAAACCGGATAAACCTACCCCCTGACTGTGAAGTTTATTGATTTCCCATATGGTTGATTTGGCAATTTCATCCAGGTTGGCCAGATAATCGGGAATTACTTCATCTCTTAAATCGAGCCAGGCGCCGAGTTTCCCACCCTGTAAACCATCTGTCATGGAAGAGGTGCCATCCTTCCAATTGATATCTTTTCCATCAAAATTAAGGAGGTATGAATCCCTTTTATTAACAAGCGCAAAACCTTTGCTTGTAGTAATGGAAATACTTCCGTCTTCGCTTTCAAATGTATTGATGTCCATATATTCGGACAGTTTATTTAGCAGCATATTCCTCTGGTCCAACAAATCATTTGGATTTCCTGTTATCTTTACATGAAGTATCTGGCCGTTAATATCTGCAATCTGTTCAAGTATCTGGTTTACAGTATCTACTCCGGCAGAAATTGAATTGTTCAGTCCTTTATTGAGATCCGAAAGATCACCGCTGATGTCCTGAAAGCTCTGGGACAGGAGGGATCCGTATTCTGCAAGAATATTTCTTACAGACATTCCTGTAGGATTATTGTTTCCTGAAGGATTATTATTCACATCTGCCCATGCATTCCAGAATTCGTTGAACTGATTGCTCAAACTGTTGCCCGAATTTTCATTAAAAATTGACTCAATGACTTTCATATAGGTTTCGTTTTCTGACATCATTGAAAGATCACTTGTAGCAGTTTGGAGACGGTTCTCAATAAATTCATTTGTTGTTCTTATTATATCACTCACCTGCACGCCCCTGCCGAAGATAAGACCTCCATAGGGGGCAGCACCCTTTGCTTCAAATAATGCAACCTGTCTGGAATATCCGTCGGTACCCACATTGGCAATATTGTGAGATATAACATTAATGGCATACTGTTGTGATAAGAGTGCGTCCTTTGCAATATTCAGTACAAGACCTATTCCGCTCATTTTTAAACCTCGTTATGATAAATAAGGTTGGATGATCCATTCCTTTTTTGAAGGTCTCGACCATATGTATCCGGCTTTTTGGCAGGATTGCTCAAGGCCGAAAATATATCGTTTATAAAGCCCAGAGTTTCATTGATAAATGATATATTTTCTTTAACCCTGACGCCGATTTCCTGTTTTAGGTCCATAAGCTTTCTTTTGAACTGCAAAATCGCGTCTTTGTCATGCCGGGGGACATCCGCGGGGACGGGATTGGTCCCGGAATTTTCAGGGAAGCGCCCGGTATTTTCTTCAATTGCCTCCAGTATCTCTTTTTTTTCATCCAGAGAAGACCATATCCCTTTAATATTCTGGTTGACAAGATCATCACTTTCCCTCTTTATGCACTCCAGAAGGTCTTCATAAAGTGATATCCTTTTCACGTATAAGCCTTTTATTATGTTAATGTCCTTTTCCATATCGTTCCCTGCCTTATATATCGGTAAAAATACAAAAATTCTAAAATATTCATAATATCGCCGGATTATCCATATCAGCCTTATCAGGTTTTAAGAAAATTTTCAGGATCAAGTTTTTTCCCGTTTCTTCTCACCTCAAAATGGAGATGAGGGCCGGTGCTTCGTCCTGACGAACCTACTTTTGCTATTGTTGATCCCTTTGCCACCCAGTCACCTGCTTTGACAGTAACATCCTTATTATGGGCATACAGAGTTGTAAAACCATGACCATGATCCAGAACAACAACTTTTCCATAGCCCCCCTGAGCGTCGGCTATCCGGACTCTTCCTGCCATGACCGCCCTGACATCCGTACCTTCCTTGGCTGTCAGATCAATTCCTTCATGGAATTTCTTTTCGCCTGAAAAGGGATCATTTCTCCATCCAAAGGAGGAAGAAATTTTGCCCTCCAGAGGCCAGGCCGGAAGGCTGCTGTCAGCATTTCCGTTCGTTTTATCTATGTTTTTGAGCTGCTGATAGAGGATACTGGCAATACTGTTTTTCCCCTTTCCAGCCACATTTTTGGATAATTCCTGGTCAAGCATTGACTGATAAATTTCTTCTGCCTGGCCGCCGCTGAACAGGTCGCATTTCTGGATACTGTTTCTCATACTTTTCAGCATCTCATAGGTAAATACAGATTCAAATTGTTTACAGGCCTCTTTCAGTTTTTTATCCCTTGCTTCCGCAAGGTTGTTTACCGGTAAAGAATTTCCTGATTTTATTGAAATATCTCTCATTTATGATCTGCTCCCTGCTGTTTTATTAAGTTCCATGTCCTGTTAAATAATTTCGAGGTCAGCCTGCAGCGCGCCGCTGGCCTTTATTGCCTGAAAAACAGTTATAAGGTCTCTTGGTGAAACCCCGATCGCATTAAGGGCCTTTACCACGCTTCCAAGGTCGGCTTTTTCAGGCTCCACGATCAAAAGTTTGTTTTTCTCTTCAGTAATATTTATTTCCGTATCGGGAGTTACAACCGTTTCTCCATCGGAGAATGGTGCCGGCTGACTCACATCCTTGTTCTCCTTGATCTCAACACTCAGGTTTCCATGAGCAATGGCTATCGGAGAGATCATGGCATTTTCTCCCATAATGACTGTTCCGGTTCTTTCCGAAAGAATAATTTTTGCCTCCATATCAGGCTGTATCCGGATCTGTTCCAGTGATGCTACCAGGCTGACATGATTCCCGTTATAGGCCTGGGTGATGTCGACTGTAACAGTTCCTGCATCAACAGGTGTGGCTTTTATGGTTCCCATCTGACTGTTTATCGCGTCAGATATCCGCAGAGCGGTGGTAAAATCAGGATGGTCCAGCGCTATTGTCAGTTTTTCCAGTGTGTTGAAATCAAATGGTACTTCTCTTTCAATCAGGCCGCCTCCCGGGATCCTGGCCACTGTAGGATGGTTTTTCGATACGCCTCCTCCTGCTGCGCCTGAAGAGGCAAAACCGCCAACGAGCAGGGCACCCTGAGCTATTGCGTAAACATTATTGTCCGCACCTTTCAGGGGCGTCATTACCAGTGTACCGCCCTGAAGACTTTTTGCATCACCTACGGATGATACAAGAACATCAAGTTTGCTCCCTTTTTTTGAAAAAGGAGGAAGGGTTGCCGTGACTATAACTGCGGCTACGTTATCGACTTTTACTTTATCAGGAAGACTGTGAATGCCCAGACGTTCCATCATGTTTACAAGGGTTTGTGTCGTAAACTGAGTGGAAGCCCCGTCACCTGTTCCGTTCAGGCCGATAACAAGGCCATAGCCGATAAGCTGATTGCTTCTGACTCCCTTAAATGATGCAATATCTTTTATCCTGGCCCCGGAGGCGCATGTGGCATATGCAGATAATACCAGCACTGTAAGTATTATTGTTTTTGTCCGGGATATTTTATTAGCTGATTTCATTTTCTCCTCCATTAGAATGGCCAAATAGTATCTACTGCCCTTGTAAGCCATCCCGGACGCTGTTTGTCGCTTATCGCGCCGCTGCCGAGGTACTCTATCTTAGCGTTTCCTATATAGCTTGAAAGTATTGTATTATCCGGTGATATATCAACTGGTCTGATTAATCCCGAAAGGACTATTATCTGGGTTTCACTGTTTACACGTATCTCCCTGGTGCCTTCGATATGCAGGTTTCCGTTTGGCATTACATCAATTACCCTGGCAGTGATAGAGGCTTTCATATCGTCGCCCCTTGAAGTGGAGCCTGAGCCGTCAAACAGGTTTGTCATGGATCCCTTGAGCATATTTGTATTGTTATAGGCATTCCGGACGTCACTTTTTCCAAATGAAGTAAGGTTCTTCATTCTTCCTTCCCAGCCAAGAATATTATCAATACCCGCGTTCATGGATGAATTTCTGCTTGTCTGGGTTTTTGCGGATTTGCTCGCGCTTGATGTCTCAACAATATTTATCGTAACAAGATCTCCTACCTTATACGCGCGCAGGTCCTGAAAATAATCCCTTGAATCCATTTCATTCCATATGCCTGCCAGGGAGACCGGATCTCTCTTGACAAGATCTCTTTCAAAGGTCCCTGTCCGTAAGACCGGCATGGTTGCGGGCGCGATATTCTGTTTCTGGGGCTGAACCCCGGTGCAGCCCGATACTATTATGATACAAAGGATTCCTGCGATTTTATGTGTTATTTTTAACATTAAATGCCCCCGGAAAATTACTATTGTGTTTTTCTCTCAGTCTGATGACTTTTATCAGAACCGGACCTCTACAAGGTCTGTTCTTCTGACAGTCGCTATTATTTCCCTGCCGCTGCTTATATTCATGACGCGGATCTGGTCTCCGACACAACCTTCTTCAAGGGCCTTGCCCGAGGCTGTTATTAAAAGCTGGTTATTTTCCGCCTTGATTATTACCCGGTCACCCTTTTCAACAGCAGGCGGGACTTCAAACATCCCGGCCTTGATCATTTGATCTGCCTGGATCCTGCGGGTTGCCCTTTTTCCTGTTACATCTTTTTTGCTGGTTACGATGCCTCTTTTAGAATATTTCATTTTTTCCGAAACCAGGGTGATATCTCCTGCCGATATAATTTCACCTGACCTGATGTCCCTTGCGGCCTTAACGACTTCTCTTATTACGCTTATTTTACCTGATACAATTGTTTTTCTCAGAGAATCACCATTCACCCTGAAATCAATCATCAAAGAAAAGTTGCCGATAAAATTTCTGTTCTGCTTTTCATCTATTTCCCAGTCGAGGTCTCCTTTTGGAAGGGCAATCGATGCAGGTGAATTAATCCTTTCAATAACAATCCGGTCTCTTTCCCATGGCGCGTTATCCAGGACATAATCGCGGAATATCTCTTCAATGATTTCCGCCTTTATTATCTGGGCGGTCCTCTCAACGGTTATAGTCTCAGGAACCGAAAGCCTGATATCCTTTTCCGCGTTGATTAAATGTTCCACCTTGTACATTACCAGGTCTCTGTTCAATCTGCGGAATGTGGCAGGAGAAGGGGATGCTGTTATTTCAATTGATTTCAGTTTGCTTACACGGCTGTCATTTGCCGGATGAAATGTGGCGATGTCCCCGAGATGAACCATGCCTCCATCAATCTCCAGCCTGTCCTTTACATTTATCTCCAGTGCAAAACATGTTGAAGAGAAAATTATGCAAAGCACCATGAAGATCTTCAGGATTAACAATGATTTGATATGCACACTATTTTGATTGGTCATGATTTTAACCCTATCTCTTTATATTGTTTGCCATCTGCATCATTTCATCTGCGGCCCTGATTGACTTGGATGATATTTCATAGGCGCGCTGACCGGCTATCATGTTTACCATTTCTTCCACAACATCAACATTTGACATTTCCAGTGAGCCCTGAACCACAGTGCCAAGCCCGTCAACACCCGGATTGCCCTCAACCGGATCACCCGAAGCTTCTGTCGGACTGTAATAGTTGCCGCCAAGGCTTTTCATCCCTGAGGGATTGACAAAATTGTACAGGGTCAGTTGCGCGGTAGCTGTAACCGTGCTGCCGTCCGCTTCCATTGCCACCAGTGATCCGCCGCTGTCAATGGTGAATGTTACGGAATTGGATGGTATTGATACTTCAGGCTGAAGCCTGTCTCCCTGGGAGGTGACAATGTATCCCTCGGAATCAAGCTTGAATGAACCGGCCCGTGTGTACACCTCTTCACCGTTGCTTATGATCCTGAAAAAGCCGTTTCCCTCAATTGCCATGTCTAGGGGATTTCCTGTCTGGGTGAAATCTCCCTGTGAAAATATTTTTTGTACGGAAACAGGCCTTGTACCCATACCTATCTGGATACCGGTGGGTATCTGACCGCCGGAACTGGTGTCTGCCCCCGGTGATTTAAGGTTCTGATACAGAAGGTCCTCAAAATCGGCACGGCTTTTCTTAAATCCGCTTGTATTAACATTTGCAAGATTCTGTGCGATTACATCCATATTGAGTTTTTGGGCTGACATGCCTGAAGCGGCTGTCCAAAGGCTTCTAATCATTTCCTGTTCTCCTTGTTTTATTTACTTTTTGAGTCATTTTATTTTTTATTAATTTTTATCTTAATCTGCCGACCTGGTTTATGGCCCTGTTGTTAAGCTCATCAATAACCCTCATGGATTTCTGATAGGACTCAAAGGCCCTTAGGGCATGAATCATATTGATCATTTCTTCGGCAGCATTTACATTCGACAGTTCGGTATATCCCTGGCTTACAATCGTTTCTGAAGGCATATCCATTTCGGGTAGTTCCTGCGTATTCATAAAGAGATTTTTACCTGCCTTTACAATTCCCTGATAATCTTCAAAATCTACAATGGCCAGCTGGTCGAGCGGGCCGGTATCTGTTAAAAGGAATCCCTTTTTGTCCATTGTGAGGTCATTTCCGATAATTTTGATCGGGCCTGATTTCCCCAATACCTTGTCGCCGCTGTGAGTGATCAGATTTCCCTCGACATCAAGAGTGAAATTGCCTTTTCTTGTATATCTGATACCGTCTTCGGTCTGTATCTTAAAGAATCCTTTACCTGATATGGCAAAATCCAGTTCGTTTCCGGTCGCTCTTATATCTCCCTGCTCCATATCGGGTCTGATAGTTACATTTGCGGGTGCGTCAGCGGTAACTGCCGCCTGGTTCAGGATTTTTTGAAAGGAAATCCTGTCTTTTTTGTAGCCGATAACGTTGATGTTGGCGAGGTTGCCGGAGAGAATATCCATTCTCAGTTCCTCTTTCATACAACCTCTGGAAGATTCAAGCATTCCGTTTATCATCTTTGCCTCCTGGTAATTTGATGACCGTTGCCAATACATATAGCAATTATCATACCATTACTCCTGCCCGGATTTATGTCCGGGGAACAACCTGTAACTTGTAGAAATTAAAGAGAAAATTAGATTTTATAACGAAACGTCGAATTATGGCTTTTTATATGGAACTGTCAGATATGAAGACCTTTCCCCCTGACCGGCAAATATTTCCCGGTTTAAAGCCTGAAACCGGAAAAAACTTTGAACCAAATCATGGCTGTAAATCGCCAAATGCCTGAAAGAACACCTTCTTTCCCTGATTTATTCATTGGATTTTTAAAATGGCATAGAATTTGAACTGCTACTCAGCGAAATGTTTTTTATTCCGTTAGAGACGAAAGATGTAACCGGAGGAGTATAAGGGGCAGGTTTGTCTTCAGTCGAGGCGGAGTAATTTATTCATAACTTGGCCTGAGAGGAGACAGCAAAATGCGCTACAGGTTTATTTCCCTTGTCTTTTGCGTGGGGGTGTGCCTGATGATACCGGCCTGTACACCGGGGGTGTATGTGAAAATGGATTCTACAGCCCCTGAACGCAATCCCGTATTCATCGGCATGAAAAGACATGATGCAGAGCTGCATCTTGGAGACCCGATTTTTATTGCCCGCCTGAACGATGATCAATACAGGGGGATATATGAATATGAGGCAGTCCCATGTGCCATGGATACCCTGGCCTACGATATAATGGACTTCACGACCCTTGGGTTCGGTAATCTTATTGTAAGTCCCCTGGACAGGTCCAAAGGAAGCAGGCATCTTGTTGCTGTTGTGTATCAGATGGAAGACGAATATGTAAACAATGACAGGGTGGTGGACATTAAGGAAAAAATAAAGATTTCACTGGATTAAGGCCTGGAATGAATTATCCGGTCTTCATCTTGTTATTAATACGGTAGGCAAAGGCCAGTATTTCGGCAACCGCGCGGTATAATTCCGGAGGAATCTCGTCATAAAAATCAAGCTGAGCAAGGGCGGTTACCAGGTCCGGGTCCTCGGTAATGGGTATACCTTCCTTTTCTGCCAGTTCAAGTATCTTTTCCGCAATGCGGCCTGTACCCTTTGCTGTGATCCGGGGGGCAGTGTCTTTTTCCCTGTCATATTTCAGGGCAACGGCTTTTTTAATTTTTTCCTTGTAATTTTCTTCCATAAAAATGTGCCTAAATTACAATATCCACGGATGAATTATTATCCGTTTCCACAGTATCGGAAGCAATTATTTTTTCCTTAACTTCACAGCGTATATTACTGATATTTATGTCCATATTCCTGAATGCTTCTTCAAGTTCGCTGATGCTTTCGGTTATGAATCCTTTTGTTTCCTCTTTCTCAACATCAATCTGTATCCCTACAGTATCTTTTATTATGGACACATCTATGTTCATCTTACCCGCAAAGCGCATATCAAGAAATAATGAAAAGTGCAGTGAGCCTTCCTTATTCTCTTTTACAAAGAATTCGGACGATAAAAAGTCATCATCATTAATGAAGGGCAGGTGTATAAACCAGCCAAGATCTTCTCTCATGGTATTGAGGTTCATGATCTGTTCCTGCTCAATATGATTCAGGGCCTCCCGCACCTTCATCGAAAGAGCCTTCATTCCCTCCTGGTCGACTGAGGTTTTTTCAATATTTTTCAGCAATTTTAAAAGCAGACCCTTCAGGTCGGTATCTGCCATTTCCTTTTGCATTAAAACCTTTTTTCCTGTAAGTACCTGTAAAACTTTTGATTCCCAGAAAATACCGCTTCCCCGGATATTTTTGTTGACCCAGGGGAGAATCTCCGTGATGTCTTTTTTAAGAACAGGGGAATTAACCAGATTCTGGAGTTTAACTATCAGGTTTGAGGCCTGTGAAGGAAGATTTTTAACAGTCCGGGAATTAACCAGCACAGAGAGCGCGTCAGTGAGTCTGCGTCCGACCGTATTGGCTGAGGAGAAAAGTTTAGTGATATTTCCGGCTGCGTTGGTATCGATCTCAAGTACCTTGAGCTCTATCTTACTTTTCGATGAAAGGACTATAAAATTGTAATTCTTATTATCTTTTAGAGGGAACGCTGAATGGGCCCTGAAGTTTTTACCTCCGGAGGAAATTATAAAATCTCCGTCCTTCAGTTTTTGAATTACAGTTCCTTTTATCAATGTTCCCTGTTTCAGCGGTATATCCGATTTTTTATTATTGCCTTCAGGTGTGGTTTTGACCGGACTGTTAGTTTGAATGGGACGGAGCATGGAATCAGACGGCCCCTTTCTTACGGATTGTTGACAGTATTACCCATCTGCCTGTTCTGTAATTTTATCAGCAGCTCAATTTCGCCTACGGATATTCCGAGTTGCTGAGCGATCTCCTGTTTTGAAAGCCCCTTTTTCAAAAGATCGTTCACTGATGTGCGTACCCTTCTGGAATCATGTTCGGAACCATAGGAATGAACTGGGTGTGAACTGTATTCCTTTATTATGTTTTGCAGCTGATTATAAGACTGGTCCGCTTTTTTTAAAATATCATCCAGCTGCCCGAGCATTTTACGGCTTATTTCCTTTTTCTCTTCAAGGTTTTTATCAAGCTGCCTTGTCAGTTCTTTCATTTCAGCAAGTATCTTCTCGGGTTTTTCAAACACCGCGCTTAAATCAATATTTTTTTTCCTCATCGCAAGGTGGCTTTTTAAAAACCACAGCAGGAGAAAAATAATAATAATCTCAATTGCTGTCTGCCCTATTACCCATGTCTCTATAGTCATAATAGCTATATTTTAAGATCAACCTTGGGGCACAGGGATTTCTTTTTCTTTATAAATCCGTAGCCCATCTGATCCTCACACTCCTTGTTATCAGCTCTGTCATGTTCAATCTCAACCAGGACCGAATCATCATCTTCTCTATCTTCTCTGATTTTTTGCTCTTTTTCAGGTTTGTTCTGGTGTTTATTCTTTTTGTCCCTGGCCTTTCTTTTCTTCTCGATCTTCCATACTCCGCCCGGAGTATTTGATATTACGAGTGGCCTGTCTACTTTTGAAAAGTCGCTCATTTTGATCTCCTTTCTTTTAAAAAGGAGGGCAGGCTGTCACCCCGCTGATTAAAAGTATCGGATTTCCTTTATCTTTACTGCCAAGTTCCGGACTCCCAGTGAACTTCTAAGTATTGAACTTACCTCATTTTCCAGATCCGGTATTTTTTTGTTCATATCCTGGTTTTGTGAAGCAATCTCATAAAATTTTTCGTATATCATACTTCTCAGATAAAGCTCTTTTTTCCTGAAACGTATTGACGCGAGACCATCCCAGACAATTGAAAGATCAATCCGTATAGTATCATCAGCCGGCCCTGGCGGGATAAAAAAGGGAGAAAGTATCTCCTCACTCAGATTGTCTTCATCAACATTCACTTCCGGAGTTTGAAAATCTTTTTTCATTAAGAATGAAAACTGCTCAGGCGCGTATTTTATCCCGAGACCTGATACTGCTAGAATCAATCCCGGAATAATAAAAATCCATATTTTTTTACCGGACTTTTTTTTGGCCTTTACCGGCTTTTCTTCCTGCTCATCGGAAGCGGTTCCTTTTTCGGCATCTTCATTGGACTCTTCCTCCGGAGCTTCATCTTCTTTGATCTCTTCGGACATTATTTTTTATCAAAGTAATTTTTAAGGCTGTTTTTAAGCCTTAATACAGCCTTTGTATGAAGTTGAGATACACGTGATTCCGTATACCCCATAACTTCGCCAATTTCCTTCATTGTGAGTTCTTCATAATAGTACAGTGATACGGCAGTTCGTTCATTCTTGGGAAGCCTGTCTATCGCACCGGCGATTATCTGAACAAGTTCAGTTTTTTTGAGGGACTGAAGGGGTGACTGGTCAAATCCTATTTCAAAGGCGCCTCCATCGGACTGTCCTTCACCGCTTGTGTTGTGGATCTGCATGTCATATTCATTGAATATGCTGATCCCCCTTGATTCATCCAGGAGCCGGTAGAAGGCTTCCATTTCCATTCCAAGTTCTTCCGCAACCTCCTCATCCTGGGCCGGACGCATTTCCCTGTTTTCAACCCTTGCGTATGCTTCGGCCAGCAGCTTCGCGTTTTTCCGGACAGAGCGGGGCACCCAGTCCATTGAACGCAGTTCGTCAATCATGGCGCCCTTGATACGGAATTCCGCGTATGATTTGAACTCCACGCCCTTTTCGACGTCAAACTTGTCAATGGCGTCAAGGAGTCCCATAAGCCCGGCGCTGGTAAGATCATCCTGTCCTATGTGCTGGGGAAGTCTCAACGCGAGTCTCCCGGCGATTGTCTTTACCAGGGGAGCATACTTGGTAACAAGCGCTTCCCTTTCACCTGCACTGATTCCATTTGATCCGGAAGGTATCAATTGTGTATATTTTTTCAATTTTTTAGCTGCCTGAGGGGAGGGCATTCCCCTGTACCTCGCTTCTTTAAAATTTTTTGTCAACCTGTTACTATCCAAATCCCGGCCTAGCAATTTAATAACCTTCGCCAGAAAAACTTTATATCACCTTCAAAATTAATATCATCTTCTTTAACAAGAATCTTTTCAGCCAGAGCCATAATACTTTTGGAAGCCAGCGCATTCGGATGTGTATTGATCAACGGCTTCTGCCTTCTTATGGCCTTTGGAAGCATTTTATCATAGGGTATCCACCCGAGATAATCCAGTGAGGGAGATTGAAGATACTTATCTACTGCAACGCTCAGGCTTCGGAATATTCTATCCGCCTCATTGCCGTCATGAACAAGATTGATAAGGACCTTGAATCTCTTCTGGTTGTAAGTATTCGTAAGTACTTTTATCAGCGCGTAAGCATCCGTAAGAGAAGTGGGTTCATTTGTAAGAACTACCAGCCTCTCCATTGCCGCGAAATTAAAATACATTACGTTTGATGATATTCCGGCGCTTGTATCAATCAGAATTATATCAAATTCCTCATGAATGGCATCCAGCTCATTAAGCAGAAAACGTCTCTGGTTATCGTCGAGTTCAGTCAGTTCCTGCATCCCTGAAGCCGCGGGAAGGAGCTTGAATCCTGCCGGGGTATCAACGATAACGTCCTCAAGACTTTTTTCTCCGCTTAAGACATTGCTGATCGTATACCTCGGGTTTATCCCGAGCATTATATCCATATTGGCGAGGCCAAGGTCTGCGTCGAGTATGAGGACCTTTTTGTTAAATTTCTGAAATGCCACAGCAAGATTTGCTGTTATACTTGTTTTGCCAACGCCGCCCTTTCCGCTGGTGACTGAAATAACTCTTATTGGCGTACTTTGAATACGGTTTTTTACAACTGTCTCCGAGGGTCCAGCAGTTTCCATATTTACCATTCTCCTAAGCCCGGCAGCTTGATCCATTATATTTTCCCTCATTTAATCCGATATCTGATTCTTCTCTTATTCCTGACAGCAGGAAAGAGGCCAGCTTTTTCTTTGAAGCAGTCTCTATATCCTCAGGGACCTGTTGCCCTGTGGTAAAGTATGAGACCGGTTTTTCTTTTGTTATCAGGAAATTTATCATGGGTGATAAATCTTCCGTTTCATCGATTTTTGAAAAAATATAACTGTGGAACGGCAGATTCTCAAACCTGTCAGACGTGTTTATCATATTCCAGTATTGGGTTGTAGCGCTCATTACAAGAAAGCCGTGTACACTGTCATGGTCCTTAAAGAGTTTGAGGAGATCATTGCTCCCCTGGTCCCCGTTCGGACTTCGACCCGCAGTATCAATAAAGATCCTGTCATAATCATTATATTTTCTTATAGCCTTCTGGAGGTCTTTCCCGCTTACCGCGACCTCCACAGGGAGTCCCATTATCCTGGCATAGGCCTCCAGTTGCGCTGCCGCTGCAATCCGAAAGGTATCCAGAGTGATCAACACGGACTTCATGCCGTTCTCCAGGGCGCTCTGGGCAGCCAGTTTTGCAAGGGTTGTTGTTTTTCCGACCCCTGTGGGCCCGATAAACGTGTATATCCTTTTTCCCTTTGAAACATCCCTGCCGGTACTTACCTTTATTTTTGTCAGAACCTTCATTAAAGAGTCCTGAAGCAGGTGTGACCTGTTCTGATTTTTATTCGGAACATCAGGGCGGTTTTCGGACATTAATTTTCTAATAAGGTTCTGGTTGAGCCCGAATGTCTTAAGATGGGTATATCTTTCCCTGAGATCCTGATCATAATAGAGTTCCGGATCAAGGACCCTGCATGCGTCGGAAAAGAGGAGAGCTTCCTTTATCTCTCTCAGTTCCCTTCCCATTTCCTTTATTTCGGTATTTACATCCATTCCATGTTTTACAGGCTGCGCATCATAGTCAACCGCCGCGGTCACTTCAATACCTTGTCCGGGTATGGTCTTTGTTCTCAGGATTACGGCTTCTTCACCCATCTCCTTTTTAACTGTTTTTATTGCTTCACTGGAGTTACGGGCTATGAATTTTCTTATGTTCATATATCTAACCTATCTCTCCCAGGGACTGAACCTGCAGACCTCCGGGTATTTCATTATGTGAAAAAACAGCAACGTTTATCTGGAAGCTGTCACACAATTTTTTCAAATGTCTTCTTACAGTGGTTGAACATAAAATAACAGGCTGTTCAATCTTGGCGGCAACATCATCCAGTGATTTTTTAACGTGATGGATTATTTTATTTGCCTCGCTTGGTCCAAGGGCAAGGTATGCCCCGAAATCCGTCTGGTTGATTCCCTTTGAGAGCAGTTCTTCAATAGACGGTTTGATATTAAGGACCTTTAATGTCTTTTTATTCTCGAGGTACGGCTTTGTAATCGTGCGTGAAAGTCTCTGTCTTACATATTCGGTCAGGATATCAGTATCCTTGGTCAATGGCGCATAATCTGCCAGGGTTTCGATTACAGTAAGGATATCCCTTATGGATACCTGTTCGCGGACAAGGTTCTGAAGCACCTTCTGGATTGCTCCAAGATTTAACAGGCCCGGCATCAGTTCTTCCACCACCTTCGGATCGGTTTTGGATACATTATCCAGGAGACTCTGTACTTCCTGTCTTCCGAGGAACTCATATCCATGCTGCCTTACCACTTCAGAGAGGTGGGTTGTTATTACGCTGGCAGGCTCAACAACCGTGTATTCCGCAAGCTGTGCCTCGGATTTCTTTTCGGGATCAATCCAGACCGCGGGAAGTCCGAATGCCGGATCCCTGGTCTGTATCCCTTCAAGTTTCATCTTCGCGTCTCCCGGATCAATGGCAAGGAGATGATCTGCCATTATTTCTCCCTTGGCTACCTCATTGCCCTTGATGCAGAAGGCATACTCACTCGGTTTCAGCTCAAGATTGTCTCTTATATGAATTGATGGAATTACCATTCCCATGTCCACTGCAAACTGTTTTCTTAAGGCGCGTATGCGATCGAGCAGATTGCCCTGTGTTTTATCATCTACAATGGTTATAAGCCCATACCCGATTTCCATCTCAAGACTGTCTAACGGGAGAAGCTGCTGGATATCTTCAGGGCTCTGTGCTTCCGCTTCTTCTTCAGGAGTTTCCACGGCTTCAATCTGTTCTTCACCTTTTTTGGATTTGAGGGTCCTTGAAATAAAGAAGATAATGCCGGAAAGCAGGGCAAAGGGAATTAAAGGCATGCCGGGTGCAAAACCGAAAAGCAGGACTATAAATGACGCGATTGCCAGGGCCCTTGGCTGGAATCCTATCTGACTTGCCACTTCGGAACCAATATTCTGCCCCTCGGATGAGGCCCTGCTGACGAGAATACCCGCACCGGTCGATATTATGAGGGCAGGGATCTGTGAGACCAGACCGTCACCTATTGTAAGCAGTGTATAATTTTCTATTGCTTTGGCCAGGGTAAGGTCCTTCTGAAGGACGCCTATTACAAGACCGCCGATTATATTGATAAGAGTTATGATAATTCCTGCGATCGCATCACCGCGAACAAATTTGCTTGCACCGTCCATGGCGCCATAGAATTCGGCTTCCCTTGATATTGCCGACCGTCTGCTCCTTGCTTCGGCTTCATCAATCAGGCCCGCATTTAAATCGGCATCAATGGCCATCTGTTTTCCGGGCATGGCATCGAGGGTAAAACGGGCCGCTACTTCTGCGATCCTTCCCGAACCTTTGGTTATGACGACAAAGTTGATAACGACAAGTATGACAAACACAACAAGGCCGACAGTGGGGTTCCCGCCGACTACGAATGATCCGAAGCTGTTAATGACTTCTCCTGCCGCGTTTGCCCCGGTGTGCCCCTCAAGGAGAATAAGACGGGTTGAAGCGATATTGAGCGACAGCCTGAACAGGGTTGTAATCAGCAGAAGAGACGGGAAAACTGAAAAATCCAGTGGTCTGGATGCGTATATTGTTACAAGGATAATAAGAACCGCAAGAGTAATATTAAATGCCAGAAAAAGATCAAGCACCATTGTCGGAAGAGGGATGATCATAATCATGAGTATCCCCATGATCCCTATTGCTACACCGATATCTAGGTTGGCAAATAATGAGAACTTATTTTTTTCTGCTGCTTCCATAAATAATCCTTAGTAAATTAATTTCTCTTAAAAATAACCTGTTAATCTAAATTAAAATAAAATTATAAAAGATTAAATAAATTATCTTTCAAATGTCCAGTGATCAACCTGCTGTTCTTCCTTTTTTCAATCCATAGACGTAAGCGAGAATTTCAGCTACGGCCTGGTAAAATTGCGGAGGTATTTCAGTACCTAGCTCTAATTTATACAAGTTCTGTGCCAAGGGTTTGTTTTCCATCATGGGTATATTATGCTTTACGGCGATTTCTCTGATCCTGAACGCGATATTGTTTGCACCTTTGGCTACTATTACCGGTGCCTTCATATCTTCATCCGGTTTATATTTAAGGGCAATTGAAAGGTGGGTCGGGTTGGTAATAATTACGTCCGCCTTGGGGACCTCTTCCATCATCCTGCGCCTTGCCATCTCCCTCTGAATAGACCTTATACGTGATTTTACCATTGGATCGCCTTCAGACTGCCTGAATTCATCCTTTACTTCCTGTTTTGTCATCTTGAGTTTCTGCGCATGTTCCCATTTTTGATACATGAAATCCAGGATAGCCATTATCATGATGACGCAACAGCATCTTACGAGAACTTTAAAGGACAGTTCTCCAAGGAGCGCAAATATCCGGGCGTTTTCCTGGTATAATAACGGTATCATCTGGGAAATTTCGTCTTTCAGGGCATAGTATGCCACACCGCCTACAATAGCGATTTTTAGTATGGATTTTGCGAGTTCAACCAGGGATTTCTTGGAAAATACCCTTTCCAGCCCCTTTATTGGGTCTATTTTTGACGCCTTTGGTGTCAAGGGTTCGACACTGAAAATGATACCTGTCTGGAGTAAATTGGTTAATATTGACACTATCAGCAGTATGATCAGAATAGGAGCAATTAGAAGGAGAAAATCGGTCATTACTCCTGAGATGAGGGCAGGCGCGAAGTCCATTGTTGAAGCAATATCGGGAATCTGTAAAAAGGTTTTTCTGATATTATTCCCCAGGCTCATAGTCATGTCCTTAGCGTTAAAAAACATATAGACTATTCCGGCAGTCAGGATCGCGGTTGAAGACAGTTCCCTGCTCTTTGCGACATCACCTTTTTTTCGCGCGTCCTCCTTTTTTTTCGGGGACGCCGGTTCGGTTTTATCCTGGAAACTGTCTTCTGCCATAAATTACCTACATTAAACCAAGTAATCTCATCAGGGTTTCACCCATTTTATTTTTAAGATCAAAAATAAGCGGATATATGTTCATAAGAATAAAACAGAATAGTGTAAGACCAATACAAAGGTTGATCGGGAAACCGACCATGAGTATATTTACCTGCGGCACTGTCCTCGCAATGATGCCAAGGCAAAGGTTTGAGAGAAAAAGCGCGACCATAACCGGGGCCGCGATCTTGACTCCCAGTATAAACATGTTTGCTCCCGCCTTTATCAGTTCCGTACCGATGGCAGCATGAAAGCTGAGACTGTTCGGTGGAACGGAGTAAAATGAACTGGCCATAATTCTTATGAACATGTGATGCCCGTTCATTGAAAAGAAAAGGAGTAAGGTAAAGATATAGAGAAACTGTGTAAGCACGGTGCTCGATGTGCCTGTCTGGGGATCTACCGCGCGGGCCATTGAAAATCCCATCTGAAAACTCATGAACTGCCCGCCCATTTCACTTGCCGCGAGGAACAATCTCACCGTTACTGCCAGTATGGAACCCATAAGGACTTCGGATAAAATTCCTACAATTATTTCGGGCGCCGATACAGGAAGATTGGCAGGTATTGGAACAACCGGTGTAAGGACAATGGCTATAACAAAGGAGAGTCCCGCTTTCCATAATGAAGGGATATTCCTTGCGCCGAAAAGAGGGAGTAAAAAGAACAGAGTGCTGACCCGGACAAGTATCCAGAAAAAGCCCTGCATCTGTTCGAATGTTTCAAGTGGAAATGACATCCTGTTTTTACCTGATAATTGTGGGTATGCTCTGTATCAGGTTACTGGTAAAATAAGCTACTTTTTGAATTATCCAGGGTGAAGCCGCCAGCAGGGTAAGTAATACAGCGACTATCTTTGGTACAAATGAGAGGGTCATCTCCTGTACCTGTGTTGTCGCCTGTAGTACGGCAACAAGTAATCCCACAATAAGGCCTACTCCCAGGAGGGGGAGAGATACCATTAAAGCAAGTTTAATTGCTTCACTCCCAAGGTTTATTACAAATTCAGGTGTCATAGTGCTATCCTTACATAAAACTTTTAATCATGGATCCAATCAGGATATTCCATCCGTCAATCAGGACAAAGAGCATCAATTTAAAGGGCAGTGATACCATAAACGGGGGAAGCATCATCATACCCATTGACAGCAGGACGCTTGCAACAACCATATCAATAACAAGAAAGGGAATATATATTACGAAACCTATCTGGAATGCTGTCTTGAGCTCACTGATTACAAAAGAAGACAGCAGGACAATAGTCGGTATTTCGTCGTAATTGTTAGGCTTATCCAGTTTGGCAATATCAATAAAAAGGCCAAGGTCTTTTTTCCTTGTCTGCTTGAGCATGAAGGCCCTTATGGGTTTGAGGGCTTTATCCAGCGCCTCCTTCTGAGTAATCTCCTCCGCGAGATAGGGCTGAAGAGCTTCATTGTTTATCTGGTTAAATACAGGGGTCATTAAAAAAAATGTAAGCAGCAGGGCCAGTCCTACAATTATCTGGTTCGGGGGCATCTGCTGTGTCCCGAGCGCGTGCCGGACAAGTGACAGGACTATTGCAAACCTGGTAAACGAAGTCATCATTACGATAATCGCCGGAGCAAGAGATAAAACAGTAAGGAGAAAGAGGACCTGGAGAAGTGTGGATACTTTTTCGGGGCTGTCCGCCTGTTCAACACCAAGTGTCAGGCTCGGAAGAGCAGGGGTTTGCGCCGTGGCTGTTGAAGAAAGTACAAAGAGTCCAAACCCCAGTATTATTGAGATTATCGTAAGATATTTTATTTTTCTATTCATTGTTTTTGCTGCTGCCATCAGGCGCTTTATGTCCAAGTCCTGCCTTTAAAAGAAAGGAATCAAATATGTTTCTTTCCCGGGGAGGATTGCTTTCAAACTGACCGTCATCGGACGGCTTGTCGATCTGTGATATAAGGGAGATATTTTCAGTTCCTACACCGACCAGAAGCCATTGATCACAAATCTCAATAAGCGCCAGTGACCTTTTGGGGCCAAGTGAGAGAGTGGCAAGGTTTTTCATTACAGGATATTTCCCCATAGTTAATGAGCCGCCTTTTACACGTTTGATAATAAAAAAAAACAATATCATCAGGGCAAACATTACCAGCAGGAAAATTGCCAGTTTTAATGAAAGAATATTGAAGTCAGTGTCCAATGGGATTCTCCGTCAATTTAAGACCTTAATAAATATATCAGGTCAGGTTTTTAACTCTTTCGCCGGGGCTGATGATGTTGGTGAGTCTGATTCCGAATTTTTCATTTACAACAACGACTTCGCCATGAGCCATAAGTTTTTTATTAACAAAAATTTCAAGCGGCTCATCCGTCAACCTGTTCAGTTCCACTACAGACCCCTGGCTCAGTTTCAGTAGATCGCCGATTTTTATTTTTGCGTTTCCCAGCTCAACTGAAATATCCAGGGGGATATCCAGCAGAAAATCCATATTTCTGTCGTTACCATCCAGTCCCATTCCGGGTTCAAGCTCTGACAAATCCATCCCTCCCGACATCATTTGAGTGTCATCCATTATATTTTCATTACTCATAAATAAGACCTCTCTTTATAGGTGTCTTTTAAATTTGCTCAACATAAGGTCTTTCTACCTTGAAGACCTTTTTATTTTTATACCTGCCGGCATAACCTTCGAATAGTTTTATATCCTCAACCTTTGCTATTAACGGATTCTGATAATTTTTATCAAGAATCAGTATATCCCCTTCTCTAAGGTTTAAAAAATCACCGACTGAGAGCGCTGCGTTACCGAGATCAACATTCATTGTTACTTCTGTTCCTCTCAACTGTCTTTCCATACTCTCTATCCAGTTCCTGTCCAGTTGCGTTACTTCTTCATCATCATCTCTGTAGTCGCCTGCAAGTTTGTGTCTTATAGGCTGATATGAAGCATATGGAAAACATATGATAACGTTGCCAAGCACCTTGGCAAGTTCAATTTCAAATTTTGTTGATATGAGCAGTTCTTCACCCGGGATAACATTTACAACAAGAGGATTGCTCTCGGATCTTACAAACTCCGTCTTTATGGGATGCACATCTTCCCATGCCTCTACAAGGTTATGCAGAGCCATGTGAACAACCTTGTCTATTATCCTGTTTTCGATTGAAGTAAATTCTCTTCCTTCTATCTTTGTGGCTCCGACTCCCGTTCCTCCGAAATAGGCCTCAACCAGGCTGAATACAAGCCTGCTTTCAACAACAATTATTCCCATTCCCCTTAAAGGCTCTATTTTAAAGAGGTGCATACTTGTGGGGACAGGCAGGGAACGCTGAAAATCGCTGTATTTGACAGTTTCTATAGGATCAGGGGTAACATCGAGCATCTTGCGAAGTGAATTTGAAAGACTCCCTCTTAGCTTATGGCTGAACCTGGTGTTTACTACTTCCAGAAGAGGCATATTGCCTCTGATATTCAGCCCGGCGGTAGCCCAGTCAAAGGAGTTAATATCCAGATCCTCATCCGCTATATCTAAATCATCGCTGCTGCCGATGTCTCCCGTATCCAGGCCCTTTAACAGGGAATCAACTTCATCTTGTGATAACAGTTTGTTCATATTCTAAATTACCAAAACTATATTGTTATTATTTATAAAAACAGGCTATTACTGAACAATAAAGTCCGTGAAATAGACATTCCTGACTTTGCCGGCTGTCAGGTTCTGGTTAAGGGTTGAAATTATCTCTGCCCTCAGCTGAAACTTGCCTTCAAGTGTGTTGATGTCCTCGTTTGACTTTGAACTGAGCATAGTAAGGATTGCATCCCTGACCTGCGGAAGGCGTTTTTCTATTTCTATTGTGGTTTTTTCCGAATCGAGCTCAAGTTCCACCTTTGCCTTTAGATAATTTTTACCTCGTCCGCCGACCAGGTTAACAATAAAAGTGTCCAGTGAATAGATCGGACCCATCTCCTGTTTGCCTCCCTCTTCATCAAGCGCGGCCTCATCGGGATCCCCGGACATTATTCCGCTTTTCCATACATAGATCCCTCCGCCAAGAAGACACAGGACAAGAATACTTATAATAATAAGATTTATCGGTACCTTTTTTCTCTCAGGCGTGCCTTCCTGAGTTTCCTTGTCTTCTTCCTCTAATTCGTCTTTTTCTTCTTTGGCCATTTAAAAAAATCTCCCGGTGGATTATTGGTTATTTAAAACTTGTTTCACGCAGGTCCGGTGAAAGAAAGGCATTTAACTTCTGTTCGAGGAGCCTGGGATTATCACCCTTTGCTATGGACATGATACCCTCGGACATCAGTCCTTTCATTAAAACTTCTTCTGTGCTTTTAGTTCTTAGTTTTCCTGCTATGGGAAGGCATACGATGTTCGCCATTACCGAACCGTAAAAGGTCGTTAAAAGGGCAACTGCCATGGCCGGGCCTATACTGCTTGGATCGTCCATTGTCTGAAGCATCTGCACAAGTCCTATCAGGGTGCCGACCATACCCATGGCAGGTGCAAATGTCCCGAGGGTGGTAAATATATCTGCTCCGAGTTTATGTCTTTCCTTAATATTTTCTATTTCCGTATCAAGTATGTCCTTTATGGAAACCGGTTCCAGTCCGTCCACGGAGAGTTGAAGTCCTTTTTTCATAAAATCATCGGAGATTTCATTCAGGGCCGTCTCAAGCGCAAGAATTCCCTCTCTTCTGGCGGTTCCCGCGAGACCGACAAAGTTGCTGATCAATTCTTTTGCAGTAAAAGGTTTTATGAAGAACGCGTTTTTGACAACCTTTGATACCTTTAACATATCGGGAAGAGGGTAGTTAATCATTGCCGCCCCGATAGTGCCGCCAACAACAATCATTAAAGATCGGACTTCAATAAACATGGAAAGTGAACCACCGAACATAATTGCCGATAATACGAGAGTGAAGGCGGAAACTATTCCTATAACGGTTGCGATATCCATAAAAGACTTCTCCAGATATTTAAAGAAATTTACTTACTTTAAAGCAACCTCTGTGCCATATTGGATTTAAAAGAAATATATTTTTGTTTGCGGCCTGTATGCGGCGTTAACATGCTGTAATAACAGTATAAAACCATTCGATAAGATTTTGATGTGTCAAAGGAATGACGGGAAATTGGTGATAATAACCCTGTAGAACGTGTCAAAATATTGGCAATAATATTTTGAGTAAAGGAATGTCAAAAAACATTCGTTTTTGAGGCAGAACCGGGGCAATGCCCGATTGGGTGAATGTCTGTCGACAAAGGAAAAAGGGGTGATTTCTTCTGTCGACAGACAATTTACCCATCCGGAGGCAACCATTAAGGCGCCCTGGCAGAAAAACTCTATTAGCTGCTTTACACTTATTGCCTTTTTGTGAATATTCAGATGATCACAGGGCAGGCATTATACCTTTTATCTTATCAAATCATTATCGTTTCAGGTTGATCAGTTCGGAAAGCATCTGGTCGGTAACGGTAATGATTTTTGAATTTGCCTGAAAACCTCTCTGCGTGGTAATCATCTTGACAAATTCATTTGCTATATCCACATTGGACTGTTCCAGTGAATTGGGCGCTATGCTTCCAAGACCGTTTGTGCCCGGAAGGTTTGTTGTTGCAGGACCGCTTTCTCTGGTCTCTCTGTACAGATTACCGCCTTCTTTATAGAGTCCCTGAAGATTTTGAAATTTGGCAAGTGCTATTTTATAGAGAGGAAGTACCTGCCCGTTGGAATATACCCCGGTAATAAGACCGTCTACATCAACATCAATTCCTTCCAGAGCTCCTGCTCCGTATCCGTCAGCATCTCGATAGATAGTTGTGGAGCCTTGACCTTCTGCGTATTGGGTTGTGGGCTGTGAATCAGGCACAAATGTTGAGCCGTTCCACCTTAGGCCCAGGTCAAGAGCTATATCCATGCCTGTTGAGCTACCGCCGATAAAATCTGCTGAAAATTCATAATAGCCATCGCTATTAATATTGGATATGTCACTGGCAGTCCAATCATCGGAACCTTTAATGTCGATTTGTATTGTTTCATTTGCTGCTGCGGGTGGGGTGAGCTTAATTGTAACATCGGTACCGGCTGTCCCTCCGAAATCAATATTTATCTGATCTGCTGTTCCGGTTATGGTTACTCCTGTCATGGCAGCTCCAGTGCTGGCGTCAATCCAATTTGTACCGTTCCATTCCAGATCACCTCCCTGGGTAGTCCAGTTGGCCGCCTCAGCAGCAGTCAGTTCTTCCGGATTGTTTACAATAACTTCGACATCGCCGTTGGGGTTATTGGTATAATATGTACCAGTACTGCTGTCACAGGTTACCGCCTGAACGGCTCCTGTTGACCCAGTGAGTTCTGACATTGTAATGCCTGTTATAAAACCTTCAGACTCATTAAACGAAAGGGTTCCCCGTGCCAGTAGCCCGGCATTTCTTGTTCCTGCCATGCCTGCTCTTTTATCTTCATCCGGATTGCAGGTTATAATATACTCCCATTCCGAATCCGATATTTTGTCATAAATTATTGTAACATCATGTGTGCTGCCTAATGAATCATATGCCTTGACAGGTGTCTGATATTCATAAGCTGTAGCTGCTATCGGAGGAGATTGTGTCCCATCCCAGGAGCTTGACAGGATTGAAGAGAGGCTCTTTGCATTCCCGTCAAGATTAGCAATAATATTTATGTTTTCCGTTTGCTGTGGCGGTGAGGTGAATGAGTCCATTGCAATATCAGTTGTAGTGCCGATAATATTTCCCAGTGCGTCGACCTCCCAGCCCTGTACAACATAGCCTTCGGGATTTATCATATTACCTTCCCTGTCAAAACGAAAGTTGCCGGCCCTGGTATAGTAGAGACTGTTGGAGCCAGCCTCTCTTACTGCGAAAAAACCGTCACCGCCTATTGCCAGGTCAGTTGTGTTACCTGTTGATTCAAAGGAACCTTGTTCAAATGTGGCATAGATATCCGAAAGTGCGGTACCCCGGCCAACCTGTGATGTGCCTGCCCTTGTAAACATGTTCTGGCTTAAAAGGTCCTGAAATGTAAAACTGCTGCTTTTAAAAGCAACTGTGTTTACGTTTGAAATGTTGTCACCTATAATCTGCATAGCATTACCCAGATTACTTAAACCGCTTATTCCTGAAAAAAGTGCGCTTGATAGAGCCATAATTACCTCCTGTTTGCCTCCCTAGAGTTTGTTGTTTTCCGGTTTCTGGCCGGATATTAAAGGTTATTCTGTTTCTGTTTCGTTTTCATTGAAGTTAATATTTTTTAATTGAGCCATGGTTAGCGGTATCTGATCTATATACATGACCGGCTCTTCCGATTCCATATTTACCCTTGTGATCGTGCCCTGTATGTATTTCTCACTTGCTACGATATCTCCTGAAGGAGAAACAGCCCTCAATGCATAGATATACATACCTGATGTAAGAAGATTTCCTTCATCATCCAAGCCTTCCCACTCAAAGGTATGGTTTCCGGCTTCAAGAAGATCCAGTTCTATATCCCTGATTGCATTCCCGTCTTCATCATATATGCGTATCACGCATTCGGCAGTTTCTTCCAAATGGAAGGCGCCTTTGGCAGATTCTCCATCACTGAGTATCAGTTTATTGCTTTCTGCCTGGACTTCCTTTCCTATAAGGTTAAGAACCTGATACCTGCTGTCATTACTCTGAATACTTTCAATTGATTCAAGATTCTCGTTAACATTATAAAGCTGTTCCAGTGTACTGAATTGTGCCAGTTGCGCGCTGAACTGGCTTGTATCCATTGGATTGAGAGGATCCTGATGATTCATCTGAGCAAGAAAGAGCTTCATGAACGCATCACGTCCAAGTCTGTCCTCTTCAGGAGTTGCATAGGGATTTTCTTCTTCGAAATGGGGTAATGCATTAATTCCTGATACCATTTATTAAGTCCTCTCTTTCTCTCTATACATGAATGTCTATCTGACTATCGTCTATCAGATTTTTATTGATTGATTGAGAAGCCTGTATCCCTTCGGGATCATCTGTGATTAATCCTGATTCCTGAGAATTACGTCCCGGGCGTTTTCCGTTCTTTCCTTCTGCCCAGGTGTTGCTGTCTCTCGGTTCACCGTAATCAAGGCCGACCATCACATCAAACCTGTCAACGGTCAGGCCCTGGTCATTCAACTGCTGTTTGAGTTGATTCAGATTTGCCTCTATTATTTCCTTAACAACAGCATTTTCGGTGCCGAGGCTCGCGTGGATGTGACCGTTTTTAATTGTAAGATCTATATCCAGCTTTCCAAGGTCCGGAGGTGTTATCTGCAGCCTGCTTTTATATTCACCTGTCCGGATCATGATCATCATTTTATCTACGATCCTTGGAAGCGGATCAGGAAGACTGGCTGAGGTATTGGGCTGATTGACTTTCCCGATGTTTTTTATTTCTTTTTCATGGGAAATATTGAGGCCGGATATATCCTGGGTTTCTTTTACCGGAAAGTCACTGCTGTCTTTTCCCGCGGAACCATGCCTGAGAGTCTGTGCATTGCCTTCGGCTGATTTTGCAAGCTGAGCGGCATTTGCTTTTCTCTCTGCCATTTTAAGAATTTCCGTAAGGTTCAGTTTCAGGCTCCCCTGGTCTGCTGCTGAAAATAAAGGATCATTTTTTATTGCCCAAGAGACTTTATCACTTAACATGGATGACTTTAGAGTATTATCAGTTAGACCGTTATTTATTTTTAGACTGAAGGAATCGAGAAAACTCTTAAGGTCCCTGTCAGAAGCCCCCTTGCTTTTCAGGAATGCGGCAATGTCCTCTTTTATTGGATCCCCGAGCACTCCTGAGATAACCTGTTTTTCTCCCTTGAGGATACTGAGCATTTTTTGGTTGCCGGGATCAGCTTCTCCGGATGCAGCGCCTTTTTCAAGGTTTATTTTTGTAAAGGCCATATCAAGCTTTTCTAAAAGGGTTTTGATATCTTCTTCCATGATACCCTTTTCCTTCAGTATGGCCTCAATATTCTGCATTATTTCCTTTTGGGACTTATCTGTAAGATTTAAACCTGCATCTGTCTTTGAATCCTCTGTGTTGAACAGGCGTTCATTGACCTGGATATTGTTTTTTGAAAAGAGTGAGATAAGATCAGATTCCGAGAGAGGTCCTGATAAATATTTATTAAGCTCAGCCGAAAGTTTTCCCAGTTCAAGTTCACCTTTGCCGTTTTTACTGTTCTCGATAATTTTTTTTACGTCTCCAACCCCTAATCCCATTTTAAAAAGAATTTCCTGTACACCCGGGATCTGGGACGATTCGATAAAAGATCTGTCTTTCTTATCTCCGGTCAAAAGATCATTTATATTTCCTGTCAGAGAGGTATTCTTATTATGAAGGCTGGAAAAGAAAGTTCCGAAATTATCAGGATTAACACCCTGTTCACTCAGGAAAGATGAAAACAGGTCTTTGAATGATGACACAAGCATCAGACCCTGTTTATTTGCTGTCGAGCTGATACCGGACAGGCCTGCCAGTACTTTATCAAGCCGGATAGAGCCGTTGCTGTCTTTTGAAGAGGAAATGACCTGGTTGATATCTTTTAAAGAGAATCCCTGCTTTTCCAGGAATGCTATAAGCGGATTCTGCAGGGAGTCAGGTACAATCAGATCTTCATTTTTGTGCTGCCTGTTTCCTGATGAGTTTTTTCCGGGTGAACTTATTTCGGCATTTAAATTTTCAGAATTTGATCTTAATCCTGAATTTAAGGAACTATTAGCGCTGTTATCTGAATATAATGTTGAATCCCAGCTGCTGTTACTGTCTCTCCCGCTAAGGCTGTCAAATATGGCCTGAAAGATATCATCACCTTTACTGTTTGCTGGTTTAAATCCTTCGGATGTTCCGACTCTGCTGGGTGTCGGTAGCATATTTATATCTGGCAGTGTACTCATTAAGTTTCCTTATATATAAAATTTAGTCATCGTTGATTTCCTATTAAGCAATGGCTGTGCCAAAACATGCCAAATGAAAAAAGGCAATAAAAACAAGGTAATATGGGTATGAAATTTGTTTGGATGGCATTTCGCAATGGTAAAAATTACCATTTGTAAATATGGCTGGGAAATTTTTTCCCGGTGGATTGTTTAGAAATGTCCGGGTGAGGTATAAAAAGGCTGTTATTCCCTTTCACTGAGTCTTGCGCTTATTGTTGCACCTTTTTCAGGGGGCATCTCTGCCATGATCGCGCCTGCGTTCTTGCCTTTCATATTGCCAAGAATCCTCACTACGATATCAAGCTGCAGTTTATCCAGGATTACAGCGGCTTTATTCGCTTCCATTGAGCTGTATGTTTTAACCAGATGAGAGATTTTTGCATCCTGCAGGGCCTTTTCTCTTTCGGCAAGTTTTATTGCGTATGCATTCAGACTGTTTTGAAGATCATTGATTTCCGCCATTCTGGTTTCTACTTCTTCTTTAAGGGGTATGAGTTCTGCTTCCATTTTTTTTATTTTGGCTTCTCTTTCAGAAAGCTCCTGCTCCCTTTTACGGAGCCTGGACTCCCATTCCTCAAGGCTTTGTTCATCTTCCGCAGGTACTTCCTGCGCCATTGCTACATCAGTAGCTGTAATATTCAGAGGTGGTGTCCGTAGAAAAACGCCGCTGATTACGACTTTAACAGCAAGAAGGAGAAAAAACAGCACCAGAGTTGTTACATAGAAGTTTGGCTTTAGAGGAAACTTTTTCCATGTCTTATTACCGCTGCTTCGTTTATCTCCTTGAGTTCCAATTGGTTCTGATCGTGATGCCATTTTTCAAAATCCCTTTCCTTTAATTTTTCAAAAACTTTACACTGCCTGGATTTTTCGAGCAGATTTTTCCTTTTTTCAAATACTGCCTGTTCAGCTTTAAGGCGCTCTATTTTTTTCATTTCAATCCTGATCAGCAGCGCGTTTTTGAATTCCGAGTGGTTTATTATGTCATTGGATGACATGATATTTCTCATATTTTTTTCAAGGTCATCATTTGCCTTTGTTATCTCATCCCTGCAGGCAATGATCTGATCATTTATTTTTCTTACGGCGCTTTGTGCCTTTGCAAATTCGATAGCAGCTTTTTCCTTCAGGTGCTCCCGATAGGTCAGAATCGATTCATATCTGAATTTAAATTTCAATCGATTGAACTCCCTCTACTAGTTTCCTTTTGCAAGGAGTTTTGTCATTTCTGCTACCGATGCTTCCATTGTACTTCCCTCAAGCATGTCCTGTCTTAAAAAATTGTTCAGGGAGTCTATCATTTGAAGGGCAAGGTCAGTATTTCTGTTATTGCCTTTTTCATATGCCCCTAAGTTTACAAGGTCTTCTATCTTAGCGTAATCCGCAAGGATTCTTCGGAATTTGTATGATAAATCAAGATGGTTCCTGGGCACCACATCGGTCATTAACCTGCTTATGCTTGAGAGCACGTTGACGGCAGGGTAGTGACCTTTCGCCGCAAGAGACCTGTCCAGTACAATATGCCCGTCCACAATGGATCTTACCGCGTCGGCGATTGGTTCATTCATGTCGTCGCCTTCGACAAGAACCGTGTATATACCGGTTATCGAACCGTCACATGTACTGGTTCCCGCTCTTTCGAGTAGTTTTGGCAAATGGGAAAATGTACTTGGCGGATATGCCTTGCTGGTTGGCGGTTCTCCTGCAGACAGCCCGATCTCTCTTACCGCCATTGCAAACCTTGTAACCGAATCCATCATGAGAAGTACATCCTTGTTTTGTTCCCGGAAGAATTCGGCTATCGCGGCAGTAAGGTACGCGCCCCTCATCCTGATGAGGGGAGAAGTGTCAGATGTAGCCGCGATAACGATGGATCTTTTTAGACCTTCCTCTCCAAGGTCGCGTTCGATAAACTCTTTTACTTCTCTCCCTCTTTCCCCGATAAGACCGATTACATTGATATCAGCCTTTGTGAATTTTGACATCATTCCGAGGAGTTTACTTTTCCCTACACCTGACCCTGCCATTATGGCAGTCCTTTGCCCCTTTGCCAGGGTATTCAGACAGTCAATTGAACGCACACCCACGGTAAGAGGTTCCATGATACGGTTTCTCGCGAGCGGGTTTATCGGATGCGAGTATAAGGGAATAGTCGTATCAATTTTTATTGGCTGTCCATCGTCAAGGGGATTGCCCAGACCGTCCAGCACTCTTCCGAGCATGTCATATCCAACGTCGATTGATGCCGCAAAACTCAGCGCTGTTATTGAACTGCCCGGTTCAACGCCATCGGCTTTTTCGAGAGGCATGAGAAGAATGTTCTGGTCTCTGAATCCTATTACTTCGGCATTGATAGGTTCTTCCATGTTCCTTGAGAGTATCTGGCAGATACCGCCAACAGGCATTGCCGGACCATTACCCTCGATCACATTGCCCACAACCTTGGTAACCTGGCCTTCAACAGTGATCGGAGATATGGAATTGATTTTTTCAAAATATCTGTCAAGGGCTATTTTCATAGCATACCGCGTGTAATCATGAGATATTCTTTATCAATGACCTTGATGATTTCATCGAGCTGATCATCGATTGTGGCATTTACCCTGCCAAATCCCGTTTCAAGCATGCATCCGCCCTTTCCGACCGTGGGATCTTCCGTCAGTTGGAAATTGCCTCCCTTTGTCAACCTGGCCAGGTCGGGGAGCATCTTTTTCACCTCTTCCATGTCTTCGGGATTTATGATTATGCGGACCTTTCTCTTATCAGTTAAAAACTTTGCCGCGGATCTGATGCTGTGTCTTATTACGGCCTCACCTGTCTTTATCTCTTCACCGATAACTTTTTTTACAATCAGTTCAACAAGACTGAGCATTTCTCCTTCGGAGTCACGGAATATCTGTACCTTGAGGTCCCTTAATTCGGCCATCAGTGCTTCATACTGTTTTCCCATCTCCGCCATCTTGGATTTTTCCAGATCAAGACCGTCTTTCTGGCCCTGGGCAAAGCCTTTTTCATATGCCTCCCTTTCAAGCCTGGCTATCTTTGTCTTGAAATCTTCCTCCGTGGTGGGGTCTTCCCTTTCGATGGCCGGGAAGTTCCATGATCTAACGGAGTCATCGGTTTTGGCTATTGAGCCGGAAGGGGCCTGACTGCCCTCAGGGGGCGTTTCATCTGCCTGAAACGACTCAACATTGTACAGCGGGGAGTAATCATCTTTTAAATGACTAGACAAGGACGTCTTCTCCTCCCTTGCTGCCAAGCACTATTTTCCCTTCTTCTTCAAGTCTTCTGGCTGCCTTGACTATATTGAGCTGGGCCTGTTCAACATCCTTGAGTTTAACCGGGCCCATTACTTCCATATCTTCCTTCATCATTTCAGCGGCGCGCTGGCTGATGTTGCTGAATATTTTTTCAGCCAGTTCTTCGGAACTTGTCTTAAGGGCCAGTATCAGTTCATCATTGCTGACTTCCTTAAGCAGCGCCCTGATTGAGCGGTCGTCAAGGGTGACAAGATCCGCGAATACGAACATTTTCTGTCTTATTTCATCTGCCAGTTCTTCTCTTACCGTTTCTATTTTGTCAAATATATTGTTTTCAGTCTGGTTATCCAGGTTGTTTAATATTTCTGCTGCCGCTTCAATACCTCCCTGGTTGGATTGTGTTTCGTTACCCATATCTGACAGCATTTCTTCCACAACATCATGCACCTCATCCACTATATCGGAAGGTACATCATCAAGGTCTGCTATCCGTATAATTACTTCTCCCTGGAGATGTTCAGGAAGGAATTTGATGATTTCCGCTGCTGTCTGGTATTTCATGTTTACCAGTATAAGCGCGATAGTCTGGGGATGTTCTGTCATTAGCATATTGGCCAGGATTGTCGGATTGTAAGTGCTTAGTTTTTCAAATGATTTTTCCTGTCCTTTTGAAAGCAGGTCGCCAAGGAGTTCATCAGCCTTTTTTATATCAAATGCCTTTGGCATTGTTTTCTGAAGAAAATCCTTGCCGGAAAGACCCAGGCTTCCGTCTCCCATCTCCTTTGAAAATTCATCCATCACCAGTGATACGGTTCTTGAATCAACCTTTTTGATTGTTGCCATCTCCTCGCCGAGCAGTTTTACCTCCCTGTCATCAAGGTGGCGGAATACTTCGGCCGTAAAGTTTTCACCCATTACCATAAGGAATATGGCAGCCTTTTTTTTGCCTTCTAAAAAAGAGATGCTTTCCAATTAACTCACCTCGTTAAGCCAGGTTTTAATAATATCTGCTGCAATATCAGGGTTCTGTTTTGTCGCCTCAAGGAGTTTGAGTTTATCATTCTGCCTTACCTGCATGTCAGGTGTGGGTGAAGATAGTTCTTCATGCCTGCTTCCCTGTGAAAGTGCTCTTGTTGATACATACTCACTCGTTTGATTCAGCCATTTTTTAAAGGGTTTGATTGCGATAAGAAAAAACAGGGCTATCATTAAAATATTCAGGATCGGCTTGCTTCCTTTTTTAAGATAACCCATCCAGCCATCAGAGCCTGATCCCGCCGGCATATCTTCAAGACTGTCTTTATCCATGCTGAATGGAACATCATTGGATACCGTCACCTGGTCTCCACGCTCTGGATCAAAACCAATGGCATTTTTTACTATGTCCTCAAAGGTCTTTTTCTCTTTTCTGCTGTATCCCTTAAATACCTTTGTTAGATTTCCTTCATCATTTGTGGCGGTTTCATATGGACCGTCTATGATTACCGAGGCTGAAAGACGCTGTATCTGACCTGATTCATTAATGGTCTGGCGGTTCAGCCTGTTTATTCTGTAATTAATTGTTGAACTTTCTTTTTCATAAAGGTTGGATGCCGTTCCTGACAGCTCGGAACCTGTCTGAACTCCCTGATTTAACAGGTCCGGGGAACCCTGAGCTATTTTGTTGCCGTCGCTTGAGCTTTCCTTCTGTCTCTGTTCACTGTATATTACCTGACTGTCAGGATCATATTTTTCTTCGGTTTCATTGGTTCTTTCGTAATCGACATCAACCGATACCTTTGCAACAACCTTGTTCATGCCTACAACAGGTTCCAGCATGCTGATAATCTGTTTTTCATAGGTCTCTTCAAGCCTGCGCTGATATTCGAACTGATCATTACTGATATTCCCTAATCCGTTCTTGTCATCCCCTTTTGTCAGGATGCCGCCTTCCATGTCCACGACAGATACTTTTTCCGGCCTCAGACCTTCAACCGAACCCGAGACAAGATTGATTATTCCCTGTAACTGTCTTTGGGTCAGCGTACTTCCGGGATGAAGTCTTAAAACAACAGACGCGGTTGCCGGTTTTTCCTCTTCCGCGAATAGTGAATCTCCGGCAGCAACAATATGAACCCTGGCATTGTCTACAGTGTCAAAACCCTTGATTGTTCTTGCAAGTTCGCCCTGCAGCGCCTGCTGATACCTGAGTTTTAACTCAAATTCAGTTGTCCCGAACGACATATTGTCAAATATCTCAAAACCTACACTGCCGCCTTTTGGCAGTATACCTTCGGCAGCCATATCCAGGCGAAGCTGGTGGACCATGTCATCAGGCACCAGAATAGTGCCTTCACCGTCCTTAAACTGATATTTTACCCCGTTTTCCTGTAATTTTTCTGTGATTTTTGAGGCCTCGACCGAATCCAGGTCTGAGAACAGCACCATATAGTTTGGCCTGTTCGTGTACGTAAACAGGGCAATAAAGCCTCCTATAACTATAGCGAATGTTATTAAAAAGGAAATTCGTTTCCCGGCTGGTATTGCCTTGAAGACTTCGATTATATTCCCGATACCTTCCGCCATTTCTTCTCCTGTCTAGTCCTGATTTATTAAAAGCAGGGTATAGCTTAAAAATTCATTCTCATTATTTCCTGGTAGGCGTCCAGGAGTTTGTTTCTTATCTGCATTAAAAATTTCATAGATAATCCGGCTTTTTCTGCCGCTATCATTACTTCATGTATATTATTGTTTTTACCTATAGCAAAATCTTCTGTCAGCCGGTCCGACTCATTTATTTGATTGTTTACATTGGAAACCAGCTCAGCGAGTGTGTTCTGAAACGAGCCGCCATTATTTTTTTCTGTTTTATTTATTTGTGCTGAGTTGAAAAAATTATCGTAATTTCCCTGTATTTCTCCCGGACTTCTCATATGCTTCCTCCCTATCTGCCGATTTCTAGGGCCTTAGTGGCCATATCTTTAGCCGCCCTAATTGCCGAGGCATTGGCTTCATATGACCTGTTGGCATTGAGCATCTGGACCATCTCCTCAACCAGGTTCACATTCGGGAGATACAGGTAGCCGTCCTGGTCAGCATCCGGATGTGTAGGATCAAATATTTTTTTTAGGTCCCCGGGCACAGGGGCTATCTTTATGACCTCTACACCGTAAATATCATTATCCACCGAATTCTTTAATTGCTCTTCAAATGATTTTTTCATCGGGACGGTCCGGAAAATGCTTGTTTTTCTTCTATAGGGTGTACCGTCTTCGGTCTTTGTAGTGTTTGAGTTTGCAAGGTTCATGGATATAACATTTAACCTTGTTCTCTGGGCAGTCATTCCGCTTGCGGCAATATCCATACATTTTAACAGATCCATTCTTTACCTCCTTGAATCAATAACTGCCTTCAAGAGTTCAAACTTCTTTGAAAGTAGTCTGGTTGATGCTTCATACATAAGATTATTCTGGGACATCTTTGCCATTTCCGTATCAATGTTGAGTTCATTTGGTTTTCCATACTCCCTGACCAGTTGATAGGGATTGAAACTGTTTTCCATAATGTACTCACTGCCTGAAAGGTGCCCTGGCTCGGATTTTTCCAGTTTTATGCTTTTATTATCAAAGGCTTTCTGGAGTTCCGCCTCAAAGGGTATTCCCTTCTGGATGTATCCCGGAGTCTCTGAGTTGGCGACATTTCCTGCAATTACACTTTGCCTCACGGCCCGAAAATCAAGCACCTTTGAGAGGAGCCTTGATGTTCTGTCCATAAACATATTTTTACCGGTAATTAATTTTTCCATGACACCTCCTTGTTTTCTATTTACCTTGCCTGCAAAAGAGATACCAATCGGGATTACCTGTTTTTGCTCTTTGAAATTATAAAAACAGGGCTGTTATTTTATAAAAATACTACAGGTGATTAACCTGTAGGTTTTCTGCAACTAATTGTTTTTCTGATGAATTTTAAATAAAATGACATTTACGGGTATCTTTGTTTTTGAATAGTGTTAAACAGGGCAGACAGGTTGAATGTTAAAGTGACAAAATTCACACCGCTTTTTTGTCAGAAATCAGTAAAAAATGTGTCGAAATATTGACGTTTTGATGGAATTGTTGGATTTACCGAGAATGAACGTTGGAATATGTCAATATTTTAACGTGGTCATCCAGGAAGAGGCAATTTCTGGATGAAGCTTTCAGCGGTCAGCGGTCAGCGTTCAGCTAAGTCTTTGATTTTAATGCTTTAAGCTGACAGCTGAATGCTGATAGCTGATAGCGTTCATCAAAAACGAACGTTTTGGATGGGCAAATCAAGTCAGGGAAGGTCATTTTCGTATTCGTGAAGCTTATTCCTGAGAGTACGAACGCTTATACCGAGTATTTTAGCAGCATGTGTACGATTACCCTTATGATCATCCAGGGCCTTCATGATCATCTTTTTTTCCATATCTTTCAATGGAATAAGGGACTGATCAAATCCCGCCTCGGGGGGCGACTGGTCTCCAGGACCGAAAATCATTTCCAGGTCTGAAGCGGAAATATTTTCCGAGTCAACCAGAAGAGTAGATCTTTCGATAAGGTTTTCAAATTCCCTGATATTGCCTGGCCAGTCTTTGCTTTTTAGATATGAGACTGCATCAGGTGCAAGAGTTTTTAACGGAACATTATTAAGACTGCAATGTTTTTCC